>NZ_CP029619.1:600000-900000 GCF_003176915.1 Candidatus Cardinium hertigii | reverse complement strand
TTGTATATGCCACAGTAGATGAAGATCAAGAAGTAGTAGCAAGGAAAATTGAACAATATAACCTAGCGGTAATCCCCATTTTAAATCAGGAAAATCAAATAGTAGGCATTGTAAGTTACGATGATGCCATAGAAATTATCCGAGCTGAACAGGTAGAGGACATGGATAAATTCATGGGGATTGATTCAGAAGAAGATGACCCTGATTACCTAAAAATTTCAAGCGTACAACATCTTAAAAAAAGAGTTAAATGGGCGGTAGGCGTGTTTATGTCAGGGATAGTAAGCCACTATTTTACGCATACTAAGTTTTCAAGCCAAGATTTCATTCCCTATCTTTTTTATGTAGGTATGATTGCAGATACGGGTGGTAACGTAGGCAGCCAAGCGGCATCTGTCGTGCTGCAAGCACTCAATCGGGGGCAGGTAACCCTATCAGATTGGATTAAAATTATAGCAAAAGAACTAAAGGTTTCCATCTTACTTGCCTCTATTTTATTCTTCCTGGTTTATGTAAAAATATATATCATGCCAAGTGAACATAGAACGCTTCAAATGACGTTTATCATTGCCTTAAGCATTGTCTTACAGGTTATCTGCTCTACCATTATAGGTGCTTCTCTTCCACTGGCTGCCAAATATTTTAACGGAGACCCTGCAGTAGCTGCTAGTCCTGCCATTAATACCATTGTGGAATTAGTAGGCCTACTCATTTACTATGCGGCTATTATGGTTATTTCTTGGCTCTATCCGATTAATCAGGTTAACACGAGTTAAAAAAATAAAGTTATGGCCATACAAACGCTCTATTTACCTAAAATGGGTGAAAGCATCGTAGAAGCTGTGGTACTCAATTGGCTTATACAGGAGGGAGAAGCTGTTACAGAGGGGGACCCACTGCTAGAAGTTGCCACTGATAAAGTAGACGCAGAAATTCCAGCTGCTTGTTCTGGTATCATACAAAAACTATTGGTAAAAAAGGGTGCCGTGGTGGCCATTGGCAGCGCTATTGCCTTATTAGAAACAACGGATGCGCAATCTACTGGACCTGATTCTTTTACGACCTATCCTTCTCTGCTTGCTTCCCCCTCTTCCCAGCAGCTAGGCGTCACAAATGTTTTACTACCACCTACGCAGCAAGCACGCTTAACGCCGTTGGTTAAGCATATGGCTAAGGTGCATGCCATCCCAATAGAGGAACTAGAAAAATTAATCGGGCAAACAAAGGATAAACGCATTACCAAAAAGATACTTCTGGCTTACTTACCTAAACGATCTACTTGTTCAACTGCTTCTTCCCCTAGCTGTCTTTTTCATGAGGCAATAATACCTTTACCAGGAGATGAAGTTATGCCTATGGATCGCATCAGAAGACTTATTGCAGATAGAATGGTACAATCCAAGAAAGTAGCTCCTCATGTTACTTCTTTCATACGTGCAGATGTAACAGCTATGGTCAGCTGGAAGAAGCAACATCAAGCAGCTTTCCAGCAAAAATATGGCCTAAAATTAACCTATAGCCCTGTTTTTATGGCAGCTGTTGCCCGTACTTTACAAACTTTCCCTTTACTGAATGCGGTCGTTTCTGATTACAAGGTCATCCAAAGAAAACAAATTAATATAGGTTTTGCGGTGGCCTTACCAGATGGGCATTTATTCGTACCGGTAGTTAAAAAGGCAAACACGCTCGACTTTATTACCTTAGCGCAACAGATTGATACATTAATTAAAAAAGCACGGAACGGTTCCATTACAGCAGAGGAACTAACAGGTGCCAGCTATACCCTTTCTAACATAGGTAGTTTTGAGAATCTCATGGGAACACCTATCATTGTACAACCTCAAGTAGCCATTTTAGCAACTGGGGCTATTGAACGGCGCCCTGCTGTGGTCTATACAGCAGGTAAAGAAACGATAGCCATTCGTGATGAATTATTTTTATCCCATACGTATGACCACCGCATCATTGACGGAGCCATAGGAGGTGGCTTCTTACAAAGCTTAAAAAAAGAATTGCAAATACTTCCTATGCTTGAATGGTAGGCTTAACTTGTAGCGGTCAAGATTTAATCTTACAGGCAGCAAAAATGAGACAAACAAGCGGTTTATTACGATATACTGTGATTATTATGTATAAAATCTACCAAAATCGTTTGGAATAGGTAAACGTAATACCAAAAAGATTGCTTTGTTGTGATGGATTGCTTCGCAAAGGTTTCTGATAAAAATTAATGCTCGTGTTATGCATTTTAGGAATCTTATAAGAAATTTCCCAATCATTGATAAATTTAGAATGTTCCCCTAATGTACTGGATACTTTAAGCTGCTCTGAAAAGAGTAAATAGCTTATTTTAACCCTTGTTTTTTGCAGAAAATCAATCTCTCCCCATTGATCAATGGCTAAATCAGCTTCTACGCCTAACTTGCGATCTAGCACAAACGCTAAATTCTGTAACTGCTGCGTCAGTAGATCGTTCATACTAGCACGAAGCGCATCCCATCCACCTATTTTTTTCTCATCACAAATACGTTTTGTGATCAGTATACTTAAAATTTGCTTATTGCGATAGGACTTATCTAATAATACCCTTGAGGATATTTCTTTTAAATTGGTATATAAGTCTTCCGCTATTCCTTTATCGGGAAAGGAAAGCGCATAAGTAATGCGTGGATTTGTGAGAGATCCATAAGTACAAAGGGAAATATCTACTGGAATAGGACATTTACTGTTTCCTATAGAAGCCAATTGCGTATAGGATGCTTGAATGTCTGCTATGCTTTCTTGTACGTAACCATTAAAATGTATTTGACTACTAGGCAAAATAGTAAATGTCTTTGGGATTAAATCATAAACGGAAATAGCACAGCTTCCGCTTTGAAAACGATAATTACCAAGCATATGGAGTTTTTGATGGGTACCTACTTCTAATTGTATTTTGCCTTCCCCTCTACCCTGTAACAAATCATAATTATTGTAGGGATGCAATTGTAGCTTAACTTGCACAGAAGGCAGTAGTGTTACATTCAATAGCAATTGAATGGGGATCTGTTGTCCCTGCTCTTTCGGCTGTAGCAACCGAGTATCTAGGTTCTTACCTCCTTGGTTATCAATAAAACGTACCAATTGTGTATGCGCACCCATATTGTTCTGCTCATTGGCAACAACTGCAAATGTACCTTTATTAGCTGTTGCCTGTATGGTAAATAGCAAGTTTCTTACATTTCCTGCTATGGTTATACTACCTGTAGCATATAGCGTACCATAAAAATTCGTACCATAGGTTTGTTTGGTATCGAGCAGGTGAAGGTCATATACTTTCCCAGAGAGGCGCAAAGGGAACTCTTTTTGTAAAGCAATTTGTCCAGAAAAAGTTGCATGCCCTGTTTGGAAATCATGCAACCACAGCCGATCAATGTATAATACATTATCTTGAAATTGAATAGGGCCTGCTACTTTATAAATGGTATTTAGATAATCAACTTTTAGCTGTCCATGTTCTATTTGCCCTCTGCCCTGTAAGATAGGGGCAGCTAGGGTACCTACTAACTGAAAGTTACCACTTAATTTCCCACTTACTTCTGAAAAAACAGGTACAACCAAAGGATTAAGCCACTTAAGATCCATTTGCTGCAAGGCAATCATACATTGTAAGCTATGCTCTTTTTGGAATGGCTTGTACAGACCGCTGATTTGTAATACAGATTGAGTTGAGTCCTGCAGTACACCTTCCAACTTTACATGTTTATTTATTGTATTCCAATCTATACTACCCTTACAATCACCTATTGAATGTGATGCAATAGTGCATGCTTTTAACTGGAAGGTAGCATTCGAAACCAAATGTCCTGCCTGCCAACGGGCTACTAGATGCGCATCCATCACAGCCTTGAAGTTGCCATCTACCGCTTTCAAAAAAGTATCTACCGCAACATTGTGTATCGTACAGCGTAAAGGGCAGCTTTCCCCTTCTCTAAGCTGTCCATCTATATAGATGGCTTCCGATCCGTTTATGAGGGATAGCTGCTTAATAGAGATACCTTCTTTCGTCCATAGGATAGGTTGCGCCATATGTAAGCGCCACATCTTATCTTTAATGATACATTTACTGCTAGGTAATAGTTGAAAAACTATAGATGTTTCTCCAAGATTACCAGCAGCTTCCACGGAAAGTTTACTTCCATATTTTAGTAAGGATAGCTTATTAGAAAAAGTAATTTTATCTTTATCTATTAATAGCTGAAGCGTCAACTGATCGGTTTGAAACTTTTTATACCAATTTTGCGCTTCTGAAGCAATAGCCAATTGGAGAAAACGCTTCTTAGGATCCATAAGATGGCGCATATTCAACGCTATCTTTGCTTTCTCTACACGAAATTGATTGAAGCATAAAGTTTCTACCTTAGGCAAATAGAAGGCAAACTGATAGCTGCTATCATAACTAAAATGCCCCCTAAAAAAGGTATCCTTAGAAAGGTAAAAATCGGGTAAGAACCCATTTAAGAAAGGCGTGATAGCTTTACAATGCAAGCTATACTGTATAGCTATTTTTTCAGGTAGTACCAATTGATTCCCTCTCAACCGCTCTATAAGGTAGCGTAGGTGATAACTCAAAGCAGGAAGGGTAAAGTGCCCCTGCAAACGCATATCCAACAAAGGGGAAAATAGGGTAAATAGCGCGTTTTTTTCTTTTTGCGTTAACCGAATGGCTATGTGTTGGCTTTTTACTTGTTTTGTCGCATTCTGCAGCACAAATTGGTTCAAATCGAGTCTTCCTTGGGGGTATCCTCCAACTATATTATGCAGTTGAAGGGAAAATTTTGTGCTCACTGTCAAGGGAAGAGGGGTAATCCCCAACTTATCCAGACAGCATGCAATAGTGGTACCTTCTACCTGCAAATCTGCTAAGGAGGAAAAACGGTAACGACCCGCTATCGCTAATAGGGCATTGCGATCTTTACTATTCAGCTTAAAATTGATTCCTACAGGGGAAAAGCTACAAGTAGCTGCTATATCTTTATAGGTATAAGCAGCTATTTGCATAGCTGCTACCGCTACTGCCGCATCTATATAGGTATGCCCGCTCCCAATCCCGCTGCCTGTTACAGAAGCTTCCGCTGAAAGCATGGTAATGGGCAACTTAGGAAAGAGTAAAGAAACATTGAGCTGCTCTACCATCACTTTACCTTGATAGGTTAGCGATTGCTTCCCTAAATTTTGTAAGGTAGCATTTGCTTGCACAGAACCAATAGGGGTAGAAACATGCCCTGTTAGTTGCAATTGTTGCCTATTGCCTACAAGCCTACATCTCCCATTCCACTTGTTCGAAGGCCATGCGTCCTGAAAAGGCCATGTTCCTTTAAAGCAATTTGAAATTTTACTTAACTCTACTGGTGCAAGGGTTGCGTCATGCAATAGAATTTCTAGCGTCATTGGCTCTTTACTAGCCTTCCAAAGTGCTGATTGATGGGTACATTGGTATTTAAAATCACCCCATATATGGCTATGCATTGTATGTAATTTACAATCGGTCAGTATAATGCGATCCTCAGCCATAGCAAAGTGCGTTGTACAATTTTTTATTATACAAGGGAAGAGATTGGTTGCCTCATAGGATAGGGTAAGGGTACCAGAATAGACATTGGAAACAGATAAGAAATGGTCAATAGCCAACTGCAAATGGGTCACCTCAAATGTTTGTTGCTTTACTGGGTGTTTATAGGACAGTTGGCAGTCATTAAGCTGTATTTGCTTTATGCTCCAATCCGCTGTTTTTTCTGGAAGAAAAGGGAAAATAACTTTGGTATACAATGTTTTTATATTCCATTCTTGCTGTGCATGCTCTTCTACATAAATCCGTACACCTGCCATAGAAATGGAATCAACAACAGCCGGACTATGCAACAGAAAGCGTAATACATTGCACTTCCCTTGAAAACTATCCATTTCTATGAGGGGCTTATTTTCTGGATCTCTAACTGTTATACCCTCTAAGGTAACATACTGTAACCAAGTAAATCGGAATTTAGCACACTGTATCCGATAACTGGTTTTTGTCTGTAGATACGCTAGGGTATTTCGAAGTAAAACTTGTTGTACAGCAGGTAAAGATAGAAGTACCCCTCCCACCAACAGCAACATCGCCAGGCTACCCAACAGAAAACGAATTAATTTAAAGCAGTATCTTATAACAAATTCCATATATTTTTTACGCTGGTAGCGTATTATAAATCATGCTCACTAGTCTTTAAAGTAAACAACTATAGTACTATCAAAAGGATAGTAGGGTACGCTTTGATAACCATCACGCCATTTATAAATATACTTTCACTTCCTATATTTATTGCTATACAAAGGCTATAGTCGGTAGCAGCTATCTGGATTACATAAAATTGTTATTGTTCCATCATTAAACGCACACCATATGGCCCAAGTCATGCCCTAAACCTTGTTTACGGTATTGAGGACTTACCCACAATTGATCAGTATAAATCGCACCATATACTAAAAATCCATTTACACCTGCCTTAATTTGCTTATCTTTGCTCTTTATAAAAAAGGAAAAAGGGCGCAAAAATGGAATTCTTTCTACTGATTGACTGAGCTGATTAATTAAGTAATTAATTGCCTCATGCTTGGGATTAGATGTGTATTCGATTTCCATTACAGTAACTATTGTATAAATACATACTTCTGATTCTTTCCTTTTCTTGCTGCCTTTGTTGGTAGGTTTTATCAGAAGCTACCCATCCGGTTCCTGCTGGTTGCGGCAATAGGTAATGGGCAGCTAACATGGCTAAACCATTGATACCAGTTATAGGTTCAATCCACCGATTCCAAGCTAGAATAGTGCCTATACCAGTAACCATCCCGATTAACGCTGTACGGGAACTTCCGCGAAAACCATACACAGCCAAGAGAAAAGGAGCGGTTACAATCGGCACAAAAAAATCAATTACTAAACACAATAATTCTAATAAGTTATTATGCTTAAAGGCCAAGAACATAGCAGTTAAACCTACTATAACAGTAGTACATCTGGCCAAGAACAAGGAAGCTATAACAGGCATCCTTCTTATATTTTGTAAGCTTGCATATATATCGTGACTGACTATAACGGAACAAGCATTCAAATCAGAATCAGTAGTTAACATAGTCATAGCCAATAAGCTAATGGCAAGGAATCTTTTAAAGAAGGGGGGAATATGCTGCGTGATATAGGTCCAGATTTCCGTGCTGGGCAAAGTAGGGGCAGCTATAAAAGCAGCTATGCTAATTAAAATAATACAAATTGTTATAATTAAACTAAAAATGCTGACATAACGGCAAACCCGTTGTGCCTGCAGCACATCTGAAGCCATGTAAATACGTTGTATATTAGAGTGTTCCATATATACTACTAAAAGCTGATAGAGCCATGGAAATAGTAGAGATTAGGCTGGTATTACAATGGAATAAACTGCTTAATTGAAATTGTGTTTGACTCTGTAAAAAAGGAATGGTATCGGCAAAGGGATTGTCTATTTTTTGGATCATGAGGATCGATAAAAAAGGAATGATCAATGTAAAAGTTATAAATTGTAATACATCCGTAAAGGTAACGGAACGAATCCTTCCAAAAGAAGAATAGAAGATTTAAACAGAGGTAGTGAATACCGTTTATTGTATAGCTTGAGGTGCACATGATGGCATGCACATTGCAATTGCTTTAGAGATTACGGTAATTTGAATGGATATCCCAGCAATAGAATTACAGATATTAGATAAAGCCGCAACCATTCTAGGATAGGGGTCCCATACACACTACCTATGTTTTTCGGGCATGGAAAGATGCTGCATAAAGCCCCCCATGCGCAATACCAAACGGCTAAGCAATAAAAAGGTAAAACTGGTGGATAAGGCTATAAATATCCAATCAATACCTCGACTGTGAATTTCTTCTACATATAAAGGCATAGTGCCCCCCCCAATTTAGTAGCCAGCATGGTAGCTACTAAAACAGCTGTGGCAAATTTTTTATTACCTACTGCATACTCCCGTAGCGTAATTGTTTTTTTATGAAAGTACATACTTACTGCTAGCGTCAATAGCAAGAAGGCTATTACTATACGAATAGGGGCATTATGGTATAATGAGGCCATTATAATTTTTTCTTTAAATATATACAACTGGATTGGTTGACATAACCCTCCCTTATAAACTCAACTACATAGCCAAGTTTTTCATAAAATTTTTGTGCGCCTAAAAAGCTCATGGTAGCAACCGTTAGCATACTACATTGTTCTTTACGCCCCAGTAGCTCTACTTGTTCCATTAATTGTCGACCTAACCCTTGACTTCGATAGATAGGGTCGACCCATAATTGGTCAATGTACAGCGAGCCAAATATCCGAAATCCGTTTAACCCAGCTATAATTGATTCATGCTTAGCTTCCTTTATAAAAAAGGCAAAAGGAGTAATGGCTTGAAGCGGATGGGCCTCCTGATTAAGCCGATCGGTTAAAAAGTCAACGTATGAATGGCTTGGACAAGAGGTGTAGGTTATTTCCATATTTTGTTCTCCTTATTTTGTTCTCCTTGTTTATATTAAAAAGTCAACGGGATTGTAATAAACAGCTTACGCCCTAGTGCATATGTACATAAGGTAATCACTTCTCTACTAAAATACAATCCTACTACTAAGGTCAGTAGCAAAAAAAAAACCATTTGCCATTTATAAATGGCAAATTATTAAACCACAGTTATAAGTATAGATAATTTATTGGCATAAAACCAATAAATTTACAGTTATGTTTTGATTGGGAAGGGAAAAGCCAACTAAGCAACAGCATTTTCCTAAAAAGAAATAGGGAGCATACATATTTAAATACATGCTAAAAAGTTTGAATCATTCAACACTGTTTCAAATTTTTAGCATGTATCTATTAATTAATTAAATTAAAACTAGAAATTTTCAATGGTATCAAATTTACCATCCTCCCTATGAATCACTACATGTCCCTGGTCCATGCTTCTAGCTTGATCCTCTGCTCGTTTAATGGCTTCTTCCTTAGAATCATAGGTATCGAAATTTTTAGCTTTTACCTCTTTTACATGCCATTTATTATCTGCCTTATTGTGTGTAACATGAAAAAAATGACCTTTTGCTTCTGGTGATTGACCACGTACTACCATAATAACCTCCTTTATATTTTGTATGCTTCTACAAAAATCTGTTCACTTAAGCTTTATATAACTTAATAGGACAATATTAAATACGTTATATAACATATGCAACCTTCTGCCTACTTTTATTGCTTATATGCCTAACAGTAAAAAATGTTTACAACTTGAATACTTTTTGTAATTCATTATGTTCATTATTTAATTTCAATTTTTTTTGTTTTTCCCGCTTCTCTTTTGGGAATGCGTATACACAGAATACCATTATCAAATTGAGCATCTATGTGTTCCTCACTTATATTACTAGGTAAGGTTATAGAACGTTGAAATATGCCATAGTATCTTTCACGCATATAGTAATTCTTGTCTTTATCTTCCGTTGTTTCTTCTTTTTTACCCCTGATGGTTAGTATATTGTTATCTATTTTTAGTTCTATATCATTTGCTTGCATACCTGGTAACTCTACTTCAATACAATAAGCTGCATCCGTCTCCGAAATATCCGTTCTTGGCAATATGCTTTTTTCGTTACCAGCTGCAAAAGATGTCGGAAACGTATAAAAATCATTATTAAACAATTCATTAAACAAATTATGAAAATAATCCCGTCTAACTAAATTGCTGCCATCTGATTTATGTTTTACAAAAGGTAAATGGAATGTCATAACTACCTCCTTTTTTATTTTTAGGGCTATTGATAAATTGAACTTTTCATGCTAATATTAGCTTAGGAAAAAATAATAGATTTATTAGATTAAATAATATAATACATTCATCCATGTAATCCAACAATGAGCCATACTTTTTGCAAAATACAAATTTGTTTAGATGTTATTTAATCAAAACCATCTTAAACAAGGAGGTAATATGGTAACTAATGGAAAATTATATACTACTGTAATGGAAAAACGTAAATTCGAGCCAAGACTTGACGCCGCTGATATTACGGGTTGCTATTAAAGGCAAGCATGCTGTTGTAGTGCTCGGTGGAACCGTCAAAACCTTTATCGAAAAATCCATTGCGGAAAATAATGTAAAAAATATAGTTGGAGTACGAGGTGTGGTAGATGAAATTACAGTAGAACCTACTACATTGGGCAAAAGAAGCGATGCAGAGATAGCTGAAGCAGCAACCAGGGCATTGAAATTAAATGTGATGATACCAGATGAATCTATTAAAATAGTAGTAGAGAAAGGTTATGTTACTTTATCTGGAACCGTGGAATGGCAGTATCAAAAGAATACGGCTACGTCAGTGGTTGGCAATATTTGGGGTGTAAAAGCAGTGGTCAATACTATCGTAGTAAAACCCAGCGTTGGTATCGATGCAAGAAATGTAAAAGAACAGATTATGAAAGAATTCGAACGACACGCCCGCATAGATGCCAGTAGAATTCAAGTCGAAGTGGCTGGTAATAAAGTAATGCTTAAAGGCAGTGTGCGTAATTTTGATGAAATGGAAGAGGCAGAAAACGCTGCTTGGTCATTACAAGGGGTTACTGAGGTAACAAATGCATTAACTATAACATAAACAATTGGCATAATTGATTGTATTTCAGTTATTTCTTTTTATACCTCTTATAGGGGCTTATTTAGAAAAATTTGTGCGCTCGGAAGGACTCGAACCCTCAACCTTCGGAGCCGAAATCCGACGTTCTATCCGGTTGAACTACGAGCGCCCAATTGTATACTACTCTGCCTTTTCAAAAAAGTACTCCCTACCCCTCTAGCTGTACTTAAACCCTAGCCAACTTAAAACTAGCCAATTTAAAAACAGTGGGAAGCGATAGAGCTGCCGCGGAACTACGCAAAAAAAAATAATTAGCTGCCCTACCTACATTGATATGACAATATACAAATTATATTTTTGTATTTTGTAAGGTCGATGAGATATAGCAAAGGGTAATTTACGCACCTGGATGCACAAATATATAAAGAAGCTACCAACCGTACAAACAAGCCATCCCATTAGAAACCATTGGTAAGTTAGCATCGTTTACCCAGGTTTTAAACATATGTATGATACAATCAGTTGAAACAGTTCTACAGAAATTACAAAAAGGTAGCTATGCCCCTATCTATTTTTTACAAGGAGAGGAACCCTACTATTATAGATGCCATTGCAAAACAAGTAGCGATACCTTACTAACGCCAGCTGAAAAGAGCTTTAATCTAACTATTTTTATGGTAAAGAATATAGCCATGACTACCCTAGGTAGTATGCCCTAAAGTATTATATATTTATATATTAATCAATATAAAAATCATTATATTCATACTATACAATAACTATATTTTGAATTTTTTGTATAAAAACCTTGCAAAATAGGGATGAAATCAATGCAGGTTATTTGTTTACCTTGTTAATTTTATTTCCCTTCTACAATAGGGCAAGTTAATATAACCTTATTTATAATGCAATGTTAAGGGGGAACCGCTTTCTTACTAGAATGAATTATTGTAAATTTATAATTGAAGGGAAGCAATACAAGCCGTATCAAGTCCAGTAATTTGGGCAATAAAAGAGACCTCAACACCATTCGCTAGCATGGCTTTAGCTATTTCAAGGTTCCTTTCCATTTTACCTTTTTCCATGCCTTTTTCCATACCTTGCATTATCCCCTGTTCCATACCTTTCTCCATGCCTTGCATTACCCCCTGCTGTCTGCCTTCCTCAATGTATTTTTGTGCAATGGTTCTCATAATCGTAGCTGTTTCTTCTTTAGATAAATGGCTCGAGATGACCCGTTCTAATGCCGCCTGTTTTTCTTCCGGTAACTTAGCATCGCTATACCATACCAAAGCCTTTATACAAATATAACCTTTTTCTTTATCTACTAATAGAGCGTGTTGGCAGTGTGTAAATACGTTTTCCCATAATTTGAGTATATCGCGTTTATGGATGTGTTTGAGCAGGTATTCAAACATAGCCAAATGTTTCTTTTGTAAAATGGCATCATCTGACATGCTTTGTAAATCAATTAGTTGATACTCTTCCCCCATTAATTTTTGGGCTTGTTCAGGGTTGCTAAACAATTGCCATATATTCCTGGGTGCATGGTATGGTTTAGAGCCGTGGTAAATTACAATGGGACATATTAAAGGTAAACTGTTTTTATTTTTCCTATTGCGTTCACATAACAAAAGCATGTATTTCCATAAGCGCAATGCCATCCAATGATCTGGTATAACCTGTGCTTCAATTAATACATAGACAAAAGCTTTTTTCTGATTTTTGGTTTTAACGGAATAGAGGAGATCGGTTAATTTTCTTTTAAGGTTATCTTCAACAAAAGATTCTTTTTCTATGGTGATTTGACTTAAATCAACAAGCGCTTTAAAGTCAGCTGGTAAATAGTGTTCTAGGAATTCCTGTGCAGCTAGTTGATCCGTTAAGATCTTTTTGATTAAAGCATCCTATTTTAGATGGCTGGTCATACTGTCTTATGGTTTAAACGCAAAATGGGTATAAAGAGCATAAATTGTCTTCTTGCAAAGCTGACTTGTTGTGTCTATTGTTTGCACCTAACGTATTGTTTGATTTACATAACAAAATAGAAATGTGTACTCTACGTAATGTCTTACCTAAAAAAGTACCTATGTTCCAAATGAATGCTATTGTTTGTTTATAAGCAATACTTCCTCTGCTGCCTGCTTCAAAAGAATAGCCATACCTGGTTCTCTACAGCGCTGGGCCAGCTCCACATCGATGGTTAAGCTTTCTTTGGCCATGGCTTGTATAATGGCGGGATCTTTGTAACCGGAAGCATGCTTTAAGTCATATAACCGCTCTGCCAGCTTCACATAGAGTACAGAAATATGTTCTTTTTGCAAGGATTCCTTAAAGCGGTTAGCAATAGCCAGCAGCGATTCTTCTAAACGCTTTCGGCTATCGATAGCGATTGTATTTTCTACAAAGCAGTAAATTCCCCTTTTGTAATTACCTTTGATATAGGAAAGCGGCAGTCTGGTATAGCGGACCAAATCATACAGCAGCGTCGCATAAACCAGTTTAGCATAACCATCTGTCCAAGTAGCTACCCACTCGGCAATCTTTACGGCCCGTACATAAAAAAGCTGACCCGATGCATGCCGTTTAAACCCATAGCAGCGCCGCAATAAGAGCAGTATCTCTGCAATAAGAAAAGGATCTATATTTTTAAAGGAACGCACCCAATCATGAAAAGCGGACAGTTGTGCGAGCGATGCGGTCTTTTCATGGGGCGTAATAGAGGCTTCCTCCTGCGTACCCGCTTCCCTCGGCAAGGAAAGTGCTAGCATCTCCTCTCTTACTTGGGTTACATCTAGGGGGAGTAGGCAGACCAGCTGCTCTGCATGGGGCCATAGCAAAAGCCCATAGTGCGCATACACAATCGATGCTAACTTTTCTTTGTGTAGGTTTACCTTTTGCGGAGATAGGGCAGAAACCACCGGTTGGGTAACGGCAGGACCTTCCACGTCATATATGGTTTGTAAGATAGGCAGGGGGATCTGTTTATTTTCTGTATGTACTACCAACGCCAATGCAGGGAAAGTAATACAATCAGGGGATTCTTTTTCTTCAAGCGGTTCTCTTTTTTTGTAGCGCAGTTGGGTAGACTGCAGCTGTAACGTAATAGGGGAGAAGCGGGAAGCACTGGCTTCCCTTACATAGCTAAACGCCATGCATAGGAGTTGTACCAACTGCGCCCTATCGCCTAGCATCGTAGCGGGCATAATGTCGGCTTCTTCTACCCATAAACCAGGTAAGTAGCCTTTTTCTTTTTGGTAGGCTACCTCTCCTGCATCGATAAGCGCTTCTAATGGGATAACCGTTGGTTGTAAAAGGAGCTGGTCCTGGCGTTTAGCCCGCTGCTTTAAATAGTAGGCCCATTCTGCAAATTTATCTAGGATGCTTTGGAAGTCTTCCTTAAGGAAGGGAGTGGTACTATCTACAAAGGCAATAGATTGCGTAACATTTTGGATGGCTTTTTCTAAAATAGTTCCCTCTTGGGCTAAGGTGCTTTGGGAAGAAGCAATAGGCAGTTCTTCACTATAGGCTAATTTTTTTAGTTCATAGGCTTCTTGTGTAGCTTGTTTCTGCAGGAAATAAAGATTACGGGATTCCTTTTGTACAATACTATTTTTTGCCCAAACACTGATCATTAAAAGCAGTAAGCCAAACCCTAGTATAGACAATAATAGTGTGAGGGAAGGGCATACTACCGTTGCTTTACAATAACAAATAGCTACTAGCATACCCCCTGCCGTAATAGCTAGCACTCTTAGGCTCCAATACAACGGAAGTGTCCACAATAGAACTGTTCCATGGGTAAAAAATAAAAGGAAGGGGACTAAAAGTGTTTGGCATAGGAAGCAGCTAAAGAGAAGATGGAGCGGGAATCCAACTAATACACTTATAAACCCATATTTGCCTATTGCCCAATCTGGGATTTTGTTAGCAAAGAAGGCTACATAGCCTATATAAGCAACCCCTAGCATACAAAAGGGAATAGATACCCATACTGCCTTTGTTTGCCCGTTGTAATAACAGCTGCTAACTAAGCTAGTTATAATAAGATAAACCCCTACAAATACAGTTGTAATGGCCTTGGGTTTCAGCTTGGCTAAGTTTTCTTTTGTAAAAAAAATGGCACGTTCTTGTTTATTACGCCTTGCGATTCTTTCCTTTTCCTGTTGCCATTGTTGGTACGTTTTATCAGGAGGTACCCAGCCGGTTCCTGCTGGTTGCGGCAATAGGTAGTGGGCGGCTAACATGGCTAAACCATTGGCTAACATGCAAAAAAAGGAACCATCCATACCAGTTATTGGTTTAATCCATCGGTTCCAAGCTAAAATAGCTACTATACCAGTAATCATACCTATTAATGCTGTTTGGGAACTGCCTCTAAAACCAAAAAGTGCTAAGACGAAAGGTGCTGTTACAATAGGAACGTATAAAGCTAAAGCTAGCATTAATAATGTTAGCAAATCCTTGCAATAAAAAGCCAATACCATAGCAAATAAACCTATTATCATAGAAGTAAGTCTAGCCAATTGAATAGGATTTATTCCATCTACTAAACGAATCAACCGTTTTAGTAAACGTGCTCTAAACCGTAAAGAAGAAAAATAAGGGAACTTCATTGTTTTTATGCTTTCTACTATATCATGACTAACCATGACGGAACAAGTATTCAATTTGGAATCGGCAGTGGACATAGTCATAGCTAATAAACTGATGCAAACACACCCTTTGAAGATAGAGGGAAGATGATTCATGATATAAGGCCATACTTCTATTATGGCCAGTTTTGGCATACTTACAAAAACAAATAAACTAGCTGCAATAACACAGCCAATAATTATAAAACTAAATATACCAGAATAAAAGAAAGTTTTATTAGCTTGCCTCGGATCAGAAGCCATGTATACGCGTTGCATGGTAGTAGGATCTATGGAAGAAACAATGCCTAAAACCATCGATAACATAATTAAAAGATTATGATCAAAATGAAATGCATAACTTAGCTGAAATTTTGGATAATTCTGAAGAAAAGCAACAATTTCACCAATGGATTTCCCTGTTTGTCTAAACATAAACCAGGTAAATAGAGGAATAATCGCGGAGAACGTTAGGAATTGTAATACATCTGTAAAAGTAACAGCACGAATGCCACCAAAAGTGGAATAAAGAATAAGAATCAAAGTAGCAGCTACTGTAATACATTCAGTATATGCTGAATGCCCTGTTCCTATACATCTATTAATGGCCAAAGACATTACATTAATCTGACTAGCAATAATTGCTATAGCAGAAGCAATACCAGCTAAAGCAGTAATAAGCCTTGGATATTTTCCATATACACTTCCTATGCTTTCTGGCATAGAAAAATGCTGCATAAAGGAACCCATACGTAAAGACAAGGGGATAATTATCAGTACATCAGCAAAACTTAAACAAGAGAAAATCATCCAGTAAAGGCCACGGTCATAAACCTGTTCTACATCACGTACCAGCTGGCCCCCTCCCCAGGTAGTAGCTAATGTAGTAGCTACTAATGTAGCTGTAGTAAATTTTTTATGCCCTATTGCATATTCTTTTAAAGAAGTGGTTCTTTTACTGTAATAAAGCCCTGTTGCTAATGATAGTAACAAAAAGGCTATTACCATAATAAGTGGAATATTCATCGTAAATCCCCATTATATTGTTATTAAATATTAAATTAGCAATAAGTCTCATCTATAGCAACAATCTCAAGATAATAAAAATAAAACCATCACCCTGAATGAATAAATTTGTGGATATAGTCCGTATATTTATATTTATTCAAAATTATTAAAATCCAATTCAAATAGATATCTTTCATGTCCAAATTTCTTAATGATAGCCATTTGTTTAAAGCCCAAATTTTCCAATATTTTAGAAGAAGCAAAGTTATCTGTTCGTACAGTAGCCATTAACCCTTTAAATGGGACAGTTGTCTTAAACTGTTGTTTAGATGGATTAACAAAGGTACCGTTTCTGTATAAATGGGCACCATATCCCCATGTTAGTGCTCCAACATTTTCATATCCTACGTATTTATAGGCTTGCCCAGCTCCATTATGGTACTGCTTACTAAATATATAGGAAATTTCTCCAATGCCATCTGTATCGCTTTTATCGATTTCTTCGTATCCTATCACATTACCAGACTCTTTATCTGTGATTATAAAAGCAACAAATGGATCACCATGTAAAGCACAAAGAGATTTTTCTTTTACCATAGTTTCAAACTCTTTAACTGTTTTTGGTAATCCATATTTATATTTGCTCATTACTATAGGATCTGCAAAAGTTATGGTATACAAATTTTGTATACTTAAGGGGAACATTTGAAAAACATTTTCTTCTGAATATAAGGTATAGGCTATAAATCTTTTCGTCTCAATACAAAGTTTATGATTTTTACTTTCGGGCTTCCAACGTAACAAAAAATCACCACACTTTCTTTTATATTCATTTATAATGAGCTTTATCATAAGCAGGAAGATATATGTGAATTTTATTTTAAAGTAATAGAATGGTGAATAGCTGTTAATACAACAACTACAAACCTATCCACAGCCAAGTATACAATATATTATATAAGGCTATAAAACCGATAATTTTTTATTTATGCATAAAAATTGTTTCAAAAGCCTATTGCCCAATCTGGGATTTTGTTAGCAAAGAAGGCTACATAGCCTATATAAGCAACCCCTAGCATACAAAAGGGAATAGATACCCATACTGCCTTTGTTTGCCCGTTGTAATAACAGCTGCTAACTAAGCTAGTTATAATAAGATAAACCCCTACAAATACAGTTGTAATGGCCTTGGGTTTCAGCTTGGCTAAGTTTTCTTTTGTAAAAAAAATGGCACGTTCTTGTTTATTACGCCTTTTGATTCTTTCCTTTTCTTGTTGCCATTGTTGGTACGTTTTATCAGGAGGTACCCAGCCGGTTCCTGCTGGTTGCGGCAATAGGTAGTGGGCGGCTAACATGGCTAATCCGTTGGCTAGCATGGAAGGAAAAGCACCATCTATACCTATACTTGGATCAAGTGGTTCAACCCATTTGCTCCAAACTAAAATGGCTAGTGTACCTGTAGCCATACCAATTAACGCTGTACGAGAAGTACCTCGAAAACCAAAAACCGATAATATAAAAGGAGCAGTTACTACGGGTATTGAAAAGTCAATAGCTAGAAACATTAATTTCAATAAATCCCTGCACCAAAAAGCTACACACATAGCACACAGGCCAATTACTATAGTAGTCAGCCTAGCTATCCGTATTTGATAGATATAGGAAGTTTTTTTTATCCCTTGGACACTTCCCACAATATCATGACTAACCATAATGGCACAAGAATTTAAGTACGAATCAGCTGTAGACATAGACATAGCTAGCAAACTAATGGAAAAAAAACCTTTAAAAGTAGAGGGGATATTGTGCATTATATAGGGCCAAATCTTTTCTTTTGGTAAATCAGGTGTTTCAACAAAAATAAACAGACCTACTAGAATAATACAACCCTCTATAAGAACACTAAAAATACTACCATATGAGAAAACTTTTTGGGCCTGAAGTGGGTCCGAAGCCATATACAATCTCTGGATAGTTGTAGGTTTTATATAATACACTATACCAGATAAAACCAGTGAAACCATAGCTGCTAGCTTAGTATCAAAATGCAATACAGTTCTAAGCTGGAATTTTTCCTGTCTTTGTAAAAAAGAAATAACTTCTGAGATTGGGATCCCTATTTTTATAAAAAGAAACCAAGCTAAAAGAGGAATAATCATGGAAAAAGTTAAAAACTGCAGTACATCTGTAAAAGTAACCGAACGAATACCCCCAAAAGCAGAATAAGTAATAAGAATTAAGGTAGCGAGGATTGTAATTTCTCCGGAGTCAACTGGTCCTACACAGATACTAATTGTTTTAGATATTACAACAATTTGGATAGAAAGACTAATAATGGATCGACAAATACTGGATATAGCAGTAATAATCCTTGGATACTTACCATATACATGCCCTATGGTCTCTGCCATAGAGAGGTGTTTCATAAATGGTCTTATACGTACTGCTAATCGACTAATAATCCAAACGCAAAAACTGCTATCGAAAATTAGAAATATTATCCAATAAAGTCCGATATCATGGATTTTTTTCTATCTCACGCACCAACCCTCCTCCACCAAAATTAGTAGCCAACATTGTAGCTACTAACGTAGCTGTAGCAAACTGTTTATTCCCTACCGCATATTCTCGGAAGGTGGTTGTTTTTCTACTAAAATAAAATCCCACGGCTAATGTCAATAACAAGAAGGTCACTACCATTACAAGGGGTAAATTATTGAATAGTGTCATTGTGATAAGTTATTAATGAATTGTTCGTAATTATTCAGATACAATCTGTTATAATATACAGAAGCTCTATACAACCATGGGTAAGTATAAGTATACAAAGCTATAAAACCAAGTACTTTGTATTTATGTATTAAAATTGTTTGTAGAACTTTGATACATAATCATTATTTAGATAGTACACAAATAATAATGCTATTATAATAATGGAACAGCTATAGGAAACATAAGAAACATATGTTAACCTTATGCCTGAAGTAGGAAGAGTGCATCAAAATGATATGAAAGGTAGTGTAAAGGGGTAACTTAGCATCGCTATACCATACCAAAGCCTTTATACAAATAGAACCTTTTTCTTTATCTACTAAGAGGGCGTGTTGGCAGTGTGTAAATACGTTTTCCTATAATTTTAGAATGTAAGAAGAAAAAAATAACTATTAACCTAAACAACGAATGTAGTTGTAGACAATGTTGTCTTGAAAAGATTATGTAATAATATTTTTTTGTTATATCCTTACATATTATATATCTCTATGCATTCTATGCAGCATTCAAACGAAAAAGATTTTCTTAATCCAAAACTTCAAAGCGGAGCAGATTTATTGACTAACTTTCTTTGCTCAAAATGGTCTATTAAAGGTTTTAACCAGAAACATAGTAGAACAATCCCTAGAAGTAGAGATGGAAAAAATCATTTAGGCCATAATAAATATAATAGGAAACAGTCTGATAATTCCAGAAATGGGAGCTATAACAAGCGTTTAACTATAGATCATGGGAAATATCCCTGGATGTTCTAAGGGATAGATCGGGGACATTGGACCCCCTATCATCGTTCCTAAGCAGAAAAGAAGCATAAAGTGCCTGGATTAGAAAAAATTCTATCTTTCTATGCCAAAAACATGCGCTTATCTGATAGTAAGCTGCAATTAGCAGCATTGTAAGGTGCCACTATGAGTAATACAGATAATGCGATGGATGACATGTTTTTATAACAAAGCTATCCGCTTAAATCAGTATATGCTATAGTGTATTTTGATTGCCTTGCAGTAAAAGTCAGGCAAGATAAGCGCATTATTAACCAATTGGTATACAATGCTTTAGGTATAGATGTATCAGGTAGAAAGAATATTTTAGGTTTATGGATCAGCAAAAAAGAAGGATCTAAGTTTTGGCTTGGAAACTTAATAAATTAAAAAAGGACCTTAAGCTAGTTAATATTAATAATGAGGGCACGCAATAATATAATTTGTTTTTTGTATAAAAAAACGTAAATTTGGTTCTGATCAAGCGATACTGTACATTTAACTACTATAATTAGATTTATATAATTAGATTTATTATATTTAAGGGTACATTTTTATATAGAAAATCAATAATTAATGAACTTCCTATAACAATAGAAGGCAGCGTATTAAAATGAATAAACAGTATGTATAGCAATAAAAGCAAAAATAGAAGCCACTTAAGTAAAATTTGGAAGGAAATTTCATTTTGTTTAGCCTCGGTAGCTTTAGTTGGGTGCAGCAAAAGCATAAATGATTTGGAATGTCAAAGTAGTAGAAGGACGCCACATGACCCCATATCTAGAATAGAAGCAGAAAGAATCAGGAGTCGAGCAAAAAATATCATCATAAGAAAAGCAGAAGATAAGGCACAAGGCACAATCGCAAATATAAAGGAGCTGTGCGTACAAGTAGCGCAATTTCAAAAATTGTCTAAGAAAGATTTAGATAAGATGAGCGTTACCTTAGCCTTATTAGAAAAGAATTATACCAAAAAGTTGTTCGAAATGCTTCATGAAACCATAGGGGATTCCAAAGAGGTACATAAGTTTGCAGCACTATTGGCAGTAGGCATTGCAGAGATAGGAAACCAACCACAAGATACACTTCTATATCTTCAGGAAATAGAAAATGAAGACTGTAACACTATTAATATACTTAATTTAAGGAATGATGTACGTACTATAGAACATACAGAAAAGTCAGCTATTACACGTATAAAAAAGGAAAGATTTGAAGAGGTGAAACGCTATGTAGCTATTATAAATGAGATTGAGGAGAAGGTAATAAACCGTATGTATACAATAGCAGATAGAATGTGTGAGCCTATGGACGACAACTCCATGCAAATTCACTTGCACATAAAAAACCATCTCACAAACTTATTCAAAATTATCTGCCACGTACGCAATTTATCTATTATTTTTACGCAGGGTATAGAGGAAATAGTAGCTCAAGAGAACTGCCTTACTAGTCAGTTAGCTTTTGCTTACCATAACGGCGTTACGCTTGCTCAATCAAGTGGAATGGAAGCTTATGGAATTGCAGCAAAACTAGCATACTATGCTATAAATAAAGGTAAAGAAGCCAGCGTTTATATAGCTCAAGGTTTGTGGAATCAGGCTAAGGTTACTGCTCCCATAGTAGGCCAAGGATTATGGAAAGTAACCAAGACAACCGTTCCTATAATCGGTGAAGGCATTTGGAAAGCAACCAAAATAACCGCTCCTATAATCGGTAAAGCCATTGTGGAAATAGCTAAAATTAACTACTACCTTGCTAAAAAGAGCCTTGAAGTAATAGAGCATAATCTTGGTACTTCTCATGCCACGGCCGATCTATAACCATAGCTTATCATTTAGCGTATAGATCTCTTTGTACCTTATGGGGAATAACCCTATAAGGTACTTTCCCCTTCCCAACAAGTAAGGTAAAAAATTACTTTGCCTCCTTTCGCCAATTACCCCATGGAACTTATATTATACTTCCATCAATTTTTTTCTATAATACTGAAAATTAACGGAATAAATAGATAGCTTCTTAAAAACTCCCTGCTCCATTTTTAGCTTACCCCCATGCTATACAAATAGGAAGACTAAGGAATGGTATAGGCAAACAGATCCCTTATCTATTGTATAGGCATTATAATCAATATTTGATCATATATGTCCATATAGGACCTTATTATTTGCATAAACGTACCTATTTTTCTTACATTATAGCTGAAAGACTTATCAGCAAAAAACATGTAATGTAGTTACCGTTATGACATCAATGGACTTTTTAATTATAGGTATATTCTTACTTATCACGCTTATCATTGGCCTATACTATGGCAGGGGCATCAAAACTTTCCAAGATTATGCAGTTGGGAATAGAAAGATGCCTACCCTAGTGCTTACCCTCTCTATGATAGCCACCATCTATGATGGTGGCATTTTGCATACACGATTAGATGCCTATTACCGACAAGGCATTTATGCGCTACTGCTAGACTTAAACAGTGTATTCAATCTTTATCTAGCTTCCAGATTTGTAATTTCAAGAATGAAGGAATTTATAGGGCACCTTTCCATAGCGGAATCTATGGGGGAATTGTATGGTCCGGTCATACGCATAGTTACAGCAGTACTGGGCATTATGATGGCTACTGCTATTTTAGCTGCTCAAATTAAGGTCGCTTTAAACATTACCCAAAAATTAATGCCCAGCCTACATACCTGGTCAAATCAGGCAACGATAGTGTGGGTATCATTGGTTATTTTATATGCTTCCTTTGGAGGTGCCAGATCTGTAGCCTTCACAGATGTATACCAGTTTTTGCTTTTCGGATTGTGCTTCCCACTGCTCATTTTTATTTGCCTATTCTATGCCAAGCATGAAACCTTAGGATGGCAAAAACTCACAGCTATGCCAGCGTTCAATATAAGCAAGGTGTGTACATGGGATGATACATTGGTAAGCGTATTGGCCTGTTTTATTTGGCGCTCTATTATTCCATTTGATCCTGCTCGTATGCAACGCTTTTATATGTCTTCTTCCGTTACCCAAGCTATCAAAATTTTCAACCAAACAGCTATAAGCCGTATTATAATACCGCTGCTTTTCCTCAGCCTTGCCGTAGCGTTGCATGTTGGCAACTATACCATTGAATCGGGGTATAATGCATTTTATTATATTATTGATTTTGCCCACTTTCCAGGTGTTAGAGGCCTGTTTGTAACAGTTATTTTTGCCTTATTGATGTCTACGGCTGATTCCAATTTACACGCTGCTTCTATTTTATTTTCCAATGATCTCTGGCCTTTCTTAAACAATCGTACGAAAAAACATAGCGCCACACAACCCTCCCTTAAAGTAGTGCGTATGGCTTCTATTCTTATTGGCTTAATTAGCCTTGTGGTGGCATTACATACTACCCATGTTATGCATATGATAGTTAATGTTGGCATTATTTATGGGGCAGCCGTCTCTATACCTTTCATTATGGCCTGCTTGGGCTTTAGACCCCGCACAATGGTTATCCTATGCGGTGCATGTATCAATTCGGTTATAGCGTTGGGTTTCTTTTATTGTAAGGTAGGTCAAGGAAACGAAAGTACAAACACAAGTCCATTTGCAGCAATGATTCTGTTAGGGCAAAAGATATTTTTTGCACTTATGGCTAGTGTATGTATTTTATTGCTATTACATTACTTATTCCCTAAACTTCCAGGAACGGGGTGGATAGGGATCAAAGATTGTAGCCTATGGGATCTGCAAAACCAAACAACCAAACGATGGTGGCTAAACCGATGGAGGCAGCTTAAAGCGCCCTTTACAAAAGCGTATCGCAGCAATGTTTTTCCCAATAGGGGAAGTACTTTTATATTATTGGGTATATATATCATTGTAAGCAGCATTATAGCATTGTGCTTTATGAAAAGGCACTATCTTTACCCCTATATATATGGGTACATGGCTTTAATGGCAGTCGGAACTATGGTAACCATCTATCCAGCCTTGCATTCCTACCGCCAGGGGGGTAATACCCGCTTACACTGGCTATGGCCTATCCTACTATTTCTACTGCTCTTTATAGCGCCTATACAATTTGTAAAATTGGGGCATTACAGCCCAACCGCTTGTGTATTATGGTTAGGTCATTTAGGAATTGCTACTGTCTTACTCTCCCTAGAGGTAAGCAGCGTTATGCTTTGTTTGGCTATGCTTATCCATAAATTCATTCCTCCCTTTGTTTCTGCTTCAGATCCATTATGGTCTGCTTATAAAGAAATTACAGCTTTAAATCTGCCTAGTTTAGTGATAGAGTTCCTCTATGCTACTGCACTGGGATTGGTTATTATAGTAGGACTAAGTATTTATAAGTACTTACGAGACAAATCAACTGCCAAACTTAGGGTAATAGAACTCACCAGAACCTATGAGCATAGGATTTCACTAGAAGCCATTTACAACCAAGCCAACTGGTCCAGACTGGATGCTACCCATGGTAATCAATTACTTTTGGATATGAGCCATGCATTAGAGGAACCCTATCGCTACCTTGCTACCCATGGGCAAGAAAAACTGAGTAAAAATATTAGTAACTTTTTAAACAAGCTACATAAATTTGGAAAACTACACTTATGGAAAGCCCAATTGGGACATGGTATAGAATTGAATCAAAACAAAATAAAACGGATCGCATGGGAAGATTGCTTGCTAACCGTACACGATCACATACGAACGTTAGATACTGACATACAATTACTCTTAAACAAACAAACAAATCGTACGCAGCTATGGGTAGACCCAGAGCTATTTGAATGTTTTTTGATGCTTAACCTATGGGAAATGAGTCAATGTGCACAAACAGTAGAGCATACGGTTACAGCTACTATTGCGGATAGCCTGCTACAGTATAATTACGATAGGGATACGCCTGCAGCAGATCCGCTGCGCTTGCCTGCATTGGCTTTCTGCTTTACTACCGATACAAAGCTGCCTCAAACGTTACCTGTTTACAACATTGCTGAACCAAGGGTAACGGCTGCTCCGCTAACTGACAAGCACCTTTACCAAATAGAATGCAGACAAATGGTAGAGGCGCATGGGGGCTACGTAGCGATTCAGGAAACAGCTGATGCTATACAGGCGCTCTATGTATTACCTATAGAGGGGCAAAAAGTAATGCGCTTTAAAAACTACGATCCTGTTTACTTAGCTGCGCACAAACAAGCTGAAACGGCTGAAAGTATTGCACAAGAAAATGAATTGATTGCATTGCTTGCCAATGGCACTACCTTAACTAAAGAAAAAATTATTCCTGTTATTGCATTTATTAAAAATGCACATGGGCTGGTCATGCGCCAATCGGGGGAACCCTACTACACGCATCCTATGGCCGTAACCAAACTGCTGTTAACAGTTACCAAGAATCCTATAACATTGCTAGCTGGGCTATTGCACGATGTCGTAGAGGACACCCCTGTTACGCTTCATCAAGTAGAACTTATGTATGGGGCAGAAGTGGCTACACTGGTAGACCAAGTTACCCATTATAATACCAATGGATACCCCTGGAAACTGGACAAAGAGGAAAAGAAAAATAGGCTGAACCAATGTGATGATGTACGGGTAGTGCAAATAAAATTGGCCGATAGGTTACATAATATGCGTACATTATCCATACGTAAATGGAAAGATCAGCAACGCATCGCCCAAGAAACACTGCTGTTCTATGTCCCATGGGGTGAAAAACATAAGATAGCTAAGGAATGGACAGTAGAAATGAAACAGATATGTGAAAAGATCTTATCTAACGGTATCGGCTAGCAATAGGCAATGCGCGTTTCCTAAGCAAAAGGCACGTGCCTCTGCGCTATAGATAACATTTACCACAAAAAAGTCCTACCAGGTTTCGTGCACGCTCGTTCCGCTGACGTTTTGCTATACCCTCTGTATGCTTTTAGTGAATCTAACCAAGGCTGAGCGAAATAATATGCTAAAATTTGTTGGAAAGGCTGCTGCAAAGGAGCGTTTGCGTTTACTGTATACAAGCAGTAGATTATTGCGTGCTTGCTAGGGGGATGACTGTAGGCAAGTTTAAAACAGATCTCTCTTTTCCGATCCTCGGTAAATAGCAGCATCCGTATGGAAGCATTCTCTTAAAAAAGCTGGTACAACAGTTATCTTTTCCAAGGTTTCCCTGTCAAAAAAATGGACAAACCGAACTGGCCCATCTTGATCTGACCAATTGCTAGGGATCTCATTTCCTTGCATTTCAGCAGAGAAATACAACTCAACTTTATGAACACTATCCTTGCTATCAAAGAAATCCAGCACAAAGGCAAGCTGCTTTGGCTTAATGGTTATACCTGTTTCTTCTTTTACTTCTCTTATGGCACACGCGGGAAGCGTTTCGCCTGGCTTTAACTTCCCTCCAGGTGTATACCAAATATTATTATCATTACTAACCAATAATATTTGTTTATTTTGCACTATCAATGCTCTAACTGCTATTGCTAAGGTAAAATGCTGCATGGTAGGTTCTTTATTAGGGCATCTATAATTTCAACCAGATGGGAGGAACGGTCGGTTAATTTTTGCTTTCAGCAAGTCCATTCATCTTTGTGCATGGTATAAACGATACAATCTACATAACTTCCGTAAAGATTTTCCTTTTTAGGCACAATTTCGGTTTTTTTAAAACCCAATCGCATAGGTATATTTTTACTTCTAGTATTTTCTAATGCACAGCTAATAGATATTTTTTTTAAATCAAATTGTTTGAAACCAATATCGATAAGCTTGGAACAAGCCAATGTAACCAGACCGCTGCCTTGAAACGCTTCTCCAATCCAATAACCAATATCAGCCCTTCCATCCGACCAGTTAATCTGATTAAAACTTATTGATCCAGCTATGCTGCATTTATAAAATATACCAAATGTAAGTCCAGTATGTTGAGAAAGCGCATCTTTTGTGCTAATAATAAAATGTAACGTATCGCTTTCCCTAGTACAGGAATTTAACCAAGGCAACCATTTTTTCAAATAGGATCTATTTCTATCCGTCAAAGAGAACAATTCCTTTGTATGAGATTCATCCAATTGCTTGATAACCAAATCAGGCGTCAACTTTACTGATTTAGGAACTGCTGATAAAGTTTTACTTAGACTTGTTTGCATGTTCATCCTAGATGGACTGGCTAAAACTAAAATACATCTATTTATTTTTATTTATGAAATAGATATATTTTACATTCTTATAGAAAAGTGACCTTATTCTATAAGGTAGAAATAAAAAATTATACTGCGGAAGTATAATAAAAAAACAAAAAAAGCCTATGCTTTTTGCTATACAGGCTAAAATGGGATTCCCATTATTACCACCCTATTTCCTGCAATAGCGCATTTATTTACCAATGCCAATCTGTTTATAACTTATTGATCATTAGTTATACACTGCCTTGAGCAAGGCTAAATCCCATAAACGGCTAACAAAAACTAAAAAACTGCTCACTCCTCTATCTGAAAGAAAAATAGTACGAAAATTAATTACCGCATCCAACGCAATACATTCTAGTTAGCTGGACAAAATATATTAATTTGAAGGGTATAACAATTATAAGCCACTTCCAATAAAACACTACTAAGGGTGGATAGCTATAAGAATGAATGGGAATACCATATATTTTTTACCCTAAACAAGAACACAAAAAGTATCAATAACCCCTTATCTCCTTTTACAAATAGGCTGCTTATACATGCCAACATGTACACCCTAAAGCCATAAACACTTGAATTAAATAAAATAATTTTGTAGCCTATGGCATTTAGCACTTTAAACAATACCATAGATATCTTTTCATCTAGTTTAAAGCACTACCATAGATTTCTGTACGATTTTTCTGCCATGAAAAAGTCAAGGGAATAAGCAATTTGCTATATCATCCGTCCTAGCGTGATAGTCTTATGTAACTACTGAAAAGAAAATTGTCTACGCTTTCTTCCGACTGCTGACTATTACTGCTGCTGTTGACTAACAAGCTGAATCATCAAAAAAGGTAGAGAACCAAGACAAGAAATTTTTCATTTCTGTTATTGATATTGGGTCTTTTTCTACTTCCGATTGTTGCTGACTGTTACTGCTGTTGTTGCTAACTGGTTGGATGCTGCTGACTGTCTGCTGCTGTTGTTCTTTTGTCGGCTGAACAGCTGCTGTTACTGGTACGTTCACTCCTTCTTCTGGTAATTTTAAGGCTGTTGCTGCTGGTAATGGCTGTGCGAGTGGCTTTGGTTTGGTTGCAACTGCTACCTCATTGCTGCTAATGGGAGTGTGCTTCTTACCACAATTCGATGCTAGCACTAGTGTAGAAAGAAGCCATAAAGGCAGTATATTCCTTTTTAAATTTGAACGTTGCATGTAATTTATTTATTAGTTAAGTGTTACAACAATTTACAGCTTATAACCTCCTTTATTTACTAGTTACCTAGGTTTTCTAAGGAACGCTTATAACTATTATAAGAAAGTAAAAATTTATTCCCTATACTCCAACTAAATTAATGCTATGCCAAGAAAAAGTACAATAGTTTCTTACCACGGTTCCTTATAAGCGCAAAGCCAACCTACTGATTCCATTATAATAGAATACAATCCCCCTTCTTGCTCATTTCCTTCACCTGAAGCTGCAAGAGCAAGAGCAAGAGCCAGAAACAGAATCTGTGCCTACAAGAAAAATCCCTTGCTCCTTCTTGTGCTTGTTTTACTTTTCTTTCTGCTGCTGATAATTGTCCTGACTCATTGATTAGCTGTTGTTGGTGACTGGTTGGCTGGCGCTGGTGCACGCACCCTCTCCTCCTGCTGGCAGATGTAAGGATTTTACCTCTCTTTCTGGTGGTTTTAAGGCTTCTTGGCTGTGTGAGTGGATTTGGGTTCACTATGCTTTTCTGTAAATTTGAATGTTGTATACATGTTAATCTAGTAAGGTCATAACGATTTACAAGAGGTCTCCTATAGTTAGGAGATCCTGTAAATAAAGTACAACAAAGTGCATTCCCTAAAATGGAATAATGCACTGAAATTTTCTAAAGCATCAACTGTTTTATGGGTTAGCCCTTGTTTGGATACAAAATAAATAATACATAGCTTGTGTAGCCTTTTTATTATAAATTACACAGGCAACTTGAGCTACAAAGCTACCCGTCTCTTCCCTCTCAACCAATTATTCCAGTAAAACCATGGGCTTTATACCTGTAAAGGCATTACCCCTCTAAAGAAGTAAGCACCCCATAAGGAAAACCTTCCCAGGATAAGACATTATCTGCACAAAACAAATAGTATAAAAATCCTACCCTACAAAGGGAAGGGCCATACAGGCTGCCTGCCTTGCTAAAAAGGAAGATCATCTGCTACATCAAACGAGGTAGGGGTAGTAGCCACATCATCTAATCTACTGCCTTTTTCTAAACGCCATGCCTGTAGTGTATTAAAATATCTTACAATACCCTCTGGATTTGACCATTTCCTACCACGTAAATTAAAATGGACAACCACCTCTTCCCCCTCACTAAATCCATCTAATAGCTCGCATCTGTCCTGAACCAACTCAAAAGAAATATACTCCGGATATTGAGGATTCTCCGTATACTCTATGACAAATGTACGCTTTTTAAAGGTATCAGACAGCTGCTGTACAGCATTTATTTCAACTAATCTCCCAGTAATATTCATTGTGAAACAGCATTATATAAAAAATTCAAACAAAAATAACCACGCTCTATTATACAAAAGTCCCCCTCTATTTATTCTACTTTACCATCATCCTACCTATTTTTAAATCTAACAAATAGATAAACAACTAAAAACAAGCATCCCCCTACAGTGACCATCGCGGCTGCCATAGAACTGTTAAAAAGACAACTAAGATAATAGCCACCAATAGACATGAGCATAGCAAAAAGTATGGAACAGACTAACAAATGCTTGAAGCATTTGGTAACCAAATAAATAGTGGTAGGTGGAACAATTAACAGCGCTACTACTAAAATAGCCCCTGCTATTTCAAATGTCGCAACAGTAGTTAATGCAGTAATAGCCATAAGCAAGTAATGCCAACTAGTCGTACGTATTCCAATACTTTGGGCAAATTGTGGATCGAAAGTACTCACAAAGAGTTGCTTATAACCAATTAGTAAAAAAAACAAATTAATCAATAAGGCTATGCATACAGTGTAAAATGCCTTAGGACCTAAACTAATACCAGTAGCCGTACGATAGACATCTAATGGAACCGTAGCCAATTCTCCATAAAGGCTACATTCTGGATCTAAATCTATTTTTCTACTAAAAAAGGAAAACAAAATAACACCCAACGCAAAAAGAAAAGTAAAATTGATACCTATCGCTGCATCTGCTTGTACCTTTACTTTTTTTTCTAAAAAAGCTATAAGAAAAGTAACCAGTAATCCTGTCATACCAGCCCCTACAACCAATATAGAGGAATGCTTAGATCCTGTTACAAGCAACGCGATTACGATGCCGGGAAGGGTTGCGTGGGCAATGGCATCCCCAACCATAGCTACTTTCCTCAATATCAAATAAGTTCCAACCAAAGAACAATTGATACTAGCCAGCGTAGCAACTAAAATAGTCCAAAATGCATCTGCCGTTATCATAGACTATGCTCGTAATGTTTTTTGTAAGACCTGCATAAGATCAGGCCAGTTATAATTCATTTGCAGACCTGTTTGCATATTTTTAAGCGTATAGCTATCCGTAGCAAGCTCTTGCTCCCCTAACAGGATTACAAAGGGAATCTTTTTTTTATGGGCATATGCTAATTGCTTTTGGAGTTTAATACATTGCGGATATAACTCTGTGCTCAACCCATGTATACGCAGCTGATTGGCCATTTGCAGCAGCCGTTTGGTGGCAGTTGTTTCCATATTAACCAATAAAATCTCTGTTGTATAGCCAGCTGTCGATTGAAAAAGCTGCTGCTCCTCCATAATAGCATACAATCTATTGATCCCAAAAGAAAAACCTACACCAGACAAGGCATCTAAGCCAAAACAAGCCCCCAGCTGATCATACCGCCCTCCTCCCCCCAAGCTACCCAAGCTACTGTCCGCTACCATTACTTCCATAACCATTCCTGTATAGTAGGCCAATCCTCTTGCTAAAGTAGGATCTATATGGCAGATCTCAGCTGGAAGTCCTAAATGATGGGCTTGGGTTAGCGTTTGGGTCAATAGGTTCAATGCCATTGCCCCCTTATCTATTGAACCAACAGCTGTTTGCAGCTGTTCTAAAAGCTGTTCATCGCTTCCCTTAAAATGGACCAATCCATCAAGTAAGGAAATGATCTCAGCAGCAAATCCTTCCTGCTTTAAAGCTAGCACTACTTGCTCCCATCCAATTTTTGCGAGCTTATCTATAATAGTACAGAATTGAATTTCTTTTGTAGACTGCGCTGCTTTGGATACTATAGCTGAAAGGATCCCTCTATGGTTAATTTTAATATGGAAATTGCGCAGCTGCAATTTTGTCAAAACATCATAAATGATTTTTAAAATTTCTGCCTCACACAAGCAAGCTTCACTGCCTACAATATCTATATCACATTGTAGAAACTCTCTATAACGTCCTCTTTGCGGTCTATCTGCACGCCATACGGTCTGTATTTGGTAACGCTTAAATGGAAAACAAAGTTGATGCCGATGCATGGCAATATAGCGTACCAAAGGAATGGTTAAATCATAACGCAATCCTTTATCGCTAATAATCGGTTTTATTTTGGCATAATCCTCCCCTTCTAAAGAAATATTTTTTAAAAAATCTCCAGACTTAAGGATATGAAACATTAACTGTTCCCCCTCCTCTCCATATTTTTCTGCAAGCGTAGACCAGCTTTCTATAGCAGGCGTTTCTAATGGCTCAAAGCCATAGAGTGCATATACCGATTGGACGACTGAAAGTATATGATTACGCCGGTATATTTCTTCTGCACTGTAATCACGTGTGCCTTTTACAAGAGTGGATCGTATAGCCATCTATTTTGCGCATGCATGCTAAAATAATAGTGTTCCATGACAGAGGGATATGCCACACTACCCACCGATTATCTCCCTCCTCACTGACCTACTTCATAGATCATTTAAAGTTACATCTTTCTGTAGTTCTTCACAAGAATTCTTTTAGAACGCACCTATAAAAAAATACTACTTGTAAAGTAATTTTCCTTGCTCTAATGTTGCTTTCCTCCCTTTTAAATAAGTGCCCCCCCTCCATAAAGCCCATTAAAAAGGAAACATAACTTCAAATATGTTCCATTTTAACCAGCTGAACAACTTCCCACTACCTACAAAAGTTAGCTTTTTCACTAGCTTAAAGGCAACCCCTTAAGGTATTTGCTAAAAATTTTCCTCGCTTTCTCATAGTCCGCTACATATAAAAATTCCCCCCCTATGCTTATCAGATGCTTAGCTAAGTTTGGCTTTTCATCACAGTATCCTTCAAGGTTCCAATTTCTCATTAAAATAGCTACTCCTTGCTCCTGAAGTTTCTCGATGCGTTTTAATGGTTCATTTTCATATTTTTCCATTATTTCAAGAAATTTACTTTGTGGACTATAGTAATGTTCCGTCCTTACTCCTCGCCGCATATGCTCTTTCACAAAATTCATGGGAAATGACGAATTATTTTTTCTGAATTCCCTCCATACATAAAATAAATACCACTTGGCATCCCTTTCCTCTATTAAGGAGGTAGCAGGATGTAGGCGCCTTCTATTAGCTACATATTTGTTATTCTTAACTCTTTCAGGGAACCCATAATAATTCCTTACGGGCTCAAAATGCAACGGCCATAGGTTCTTACTTGAGGTAATACTATTTATTGTTTTAGAGAAAAAATCATGTACATCTGTGAAATAGCAATCACATGACTTAGTATTATGAGCAGAAGAAGTTATGTTTACGTTTTGATTCGCAAATAAGTGACATGCTTGTTTGCGCACCTCTTCTGGATACGACCAAACAGCAACCTTACCAAGCGTAGTACGGAAATCAGATAAGAGCGACTTAACTCCATTTTCGTTTAAACTACTGCCTGCTGGCAATGTAAAGGGGATAGTAAATGTTCTGTCATCTCTAGATCCTTCATATCCAGACGTAACATGCCAAGGCTTAAATAGCTTACAAGACGTAGCATGATACGCGCCTGCTGCTTTTCCTTGTAACAAGGATTCAAGGAGAAGTATAGGAAAAAGAAACCTACAAAATCCAATCCATCTATCCCACCATGTATATTTAGGTTGATTTTTCCTTTTTCTCTTCTTTTGCTTCTCTGATCGATTGGATGGTTGCGCTGCTGCATTTTTTTCTGCTGCCGCTATTTGCAACGCTGTTTTTTCCCTAGATTGTATGCCTAATTGGCCACTATGTTTACCACAACTGATAGCTATCGCTACTAAAAAATAAGACAGCACAGATCTCCACATCTTTATCATCTTTTTCATCATTACTATTTATATGCACACACACTCCCTAAAACCTACTAGAAAAGGAAACGCAACTTCAAATACATTCCATTGTACCAGCTACACGCCTTACCACTACCTACAAAAATCCATTTTTTCACTAGCTTAGAATCCGATCATTTTTTTAAGGTAATTACTAACCGGTTGCCTTGATTTGTTATAGTCCGCTACATATAAAAACTCCCCACCTACACTTATCAAATGCTCGGCTAGCTTTACTTTACTAGGATCATCACAGTATGCATCAAGGTTTTCATTACTTAAAATGGCTGCTCCTTGCGCCTGGAGTTTATTAATGCATTTTGATGGTTCCTTTCCATATTTTTTTATTATTTTATGAAACTGACTTTGTGGACTCAAATAATGTACCATCCTTATTCCTTGCCGGGTATTCCCTTTATTGAAATTCCTAAAAACTGGCGGAGCATTTCCCCGGTCTTTGCGCCATATATGGAAATACCACGCGCCATCCACCTTCTCCACTAAGGTAGTACGCGGATAGTGGGGGATCTTTCTTATTGAATTTCTCGATAAAACTACGTATTTATGCTTAGCAACTCTTTGAACAGGATGGTGGGGGAGCCTTCTGTTTGAATTGCTCGAAAAAACTACATATTTATGCTTAGCAACTCTTTGAAAAGGGGATCCATTTACTGGCTTAAAATTTCGTAAATAATCCTTTACGCGCTCAAAATGCAACGACCACAGCCCCTTGCTTGAGGTAATGCTACTCCTTATTGTATTGGAAAAAAAACCACGTACCTTTGTGAGATAGGAACGACATAGTGTAGTATTACTAGCAGAAACGGTTATGTCTACGTCTCGATCCGCAAATAAATGACACGCACCTCTGCGTACCTCCTCTGGATGCAACGAATCCTCAATACTATTAAGGGAATCATACAAGAGCAATCTAGCATTACTTTCATTAAAAGGAAGATTTAATGGAAATGGAATCAATAAGGTAGCTGTTTCAGGCACAACAGATACAGGCTGAAATAAAGCACAAGACATAGGATTATATGCAGATGCTGCTTGCCCTACTTGTAATAAAGATAAAAAGAAATATATAGGCATAAAAGACCGATAAAATTTAGCCCACATAGTCCAAGCCCACTTAGTCCACGACGGACTTCTCGATTGTTTTTTTCGCTTTGATCGCTTGGATGGTTGCGCTGCTGCATTTTTTTCTGCTGCCGCTATTTGCAACGCTGTTTTTTCCCTAGATTGTATGCCTAATTGGCCACTATGTTTACCACAGCTGATAGCTATCGCTACTAAAAAACAAGATAGCACAGATCTCCACATCTTTATCATCTTTTTCATCATTACTATTTATATGCACACACACTCCCTAAAGCCCATTAAAAAGGAAACACAACTTCAAATACATTCCATTGTACCAACTACACGCCTGACCAATACCTACAAAAATCCATTTTTCCACTAGCTTAAAGCAACCTATCAAGGTAATCGCGAAACCTTTGCCTCGCTTTCTCATAGTCCGCTACATATAAAAACTCCCCACCTACGCTTACCAGATGCGCGCCGAAGTGTGGATTTTCCTCACAGAATCCTTCAAGGTTCGGATTCTTTAAGAAGACTCCTCCTTGTTTTTGGCATTCCTTGATGAACCTTAATGGATTATTTTCATGTTTTTTTATTATTTCACGAAATTTACTTTGTGGACTATAATAATGCATACTATCCTCTATTCGAATAGCACGATTTTCACCGGAAATATCAGCCGATTTATATTGTTTTTCGCCCCATGTATGGAAATTCCACACACCATTATCACCAGACTTTTCCACCAAGGTAGCATCCGCATGGAAGTAATATACAGTCCCATTTGCACCCCTCCTCGAAAATTTTGTTCTACAACCTTTTGTTTTTCGGCGATAGTTCTCTAATCGCTCCCAATGAATGTCCCACGGCTTCTCGCTTGAGAGAATGTCATCTATCAGGCTGGAAAGCCCATTTACCCGATCTAAATATTCAACACATTTTATACTATTATCTGTACTATTAAGAGTAGAAGACGTTATATCTACGTCTAGATCCGCAAATATGTGACACGCTTCTTTGCGCACCTCTTCTGGATACGACCAAACATCAACCTTACTAAGCGTAGTACGGAAATCAGATAAGAGCGACTTAACGTAACTTTCGTTTAAATTACCACCTGCTGGCAATGTAAAGGGGATCGTAACTGTTCTTTCATTTCCAGGTTCTCCATATCCAGACGTAACAGCTGGCTCAAATAGACCACAAGTTATAGGACAACATCGCTCTCCCACTTGTGCTCCCGCTGAAGCTGCAGATTGAAGGAGAAGTATAGGGAAAAAAAACCTGCAAAATCTAATCCACCTATCCCACAATACATCGCTCAATTGAATTTCCTTCTTTTTCCTCTTTTTCTTATTTAATCGATTGGATGATTCCTCTGCTGTATTTTTTGCTGTTACCGTCACTTTTAACGCTGCTTTTTCCCTAGATTGTATGCCTAATTGGCCATCATGTTTGCCACAGCTGATAGCTACCGCTACCAAAAAATAAGATAGCACACACCTCCACATTTTTATAATCTTTTTTACCATCACTATTTACATTTAAGAATAATATAAAAATAGCCTATACAACTGATTGTATAAACACATTAGGGTACATAGCTTCCCTTTGCTTGTACACAACTTCCCCATAGATATTTCTTATCTTAAAAGGATAAGCACTTTTGGTGTATGCTAAACATTAGCACTATCAACTACGGCATCATTGCAATCAGACTCCATACGAGAAGTGGAAGCCAAGCTTGCATTGTCACCAGTCTCTCTATGAAAACGCAGATCATTCATGCCTATATCTGTATTAGATTTTTCAGGGGTTATCCTATTCCATACTTTATTCATATGGGAACTACATACCTTTAAAACTTCATAATAGGATTGATTTTCTGGCATGGATGCTGCGTGTTCTTGACAGTATTTTGCTAAATGACGTATTGGGTTTTCTAATTTGGCAAATAGCAAATCTTGTTTACGCTCTACCAAATAGCATAAGACTTCCGATGCCTTAGCAAAGAACTTTTTTAGGTCCGCCCTCGCTTTAGCATGCAATAGATCTGTAGCTCTAGCACGTGCACGTTCCCCTAATGCCTTCTCTATCTGCCCATATGCTTCTAACGTACGCTTTTTCAACGCCATTAGTTCACGATTCTGCTGATTCTCCACGCTAGACCTGCCAAAAAATTCTTTTCCTGCAAAACAACCTAGCGCTGCTGCACCAAATGCAGCAGAGAAACCATATAGCCCTGTAATCCAGCTTGCGTCATGCACATAGGACGTACCAGGAACAGCAGTAGAGAGGCATCTTGATAATTCCACTTCATGGCGCGAACATTCTGTAAAAGAACGTTCCACCATTCCTAACATAGCTGTTCGTGTATCGGCATCGCTTGTGGCATAATATAGAAGCCCTCTTTGTTTTTTAACATAAGACCCATACAAATCTTTATACGCCTCTATAGCATGGTGAACCCGATCAAAGCATGCTTGTGGGTTATCAGTTTGTTTATCCGTTTGGCTTTCCTGTACATACCATGAATAGATATAATAAGCCATAGCTGCTGTTGTACCTATTGCGGCTAATCCTGTACCAACTGCTGCACCAATTCTAAGCCTGTTTTCCCATGGTGTTCTTGCTTCTGGAAGCAATGCCATTAAATCTACTATGCCTCCTAAATCTTTTGCTAACTTATATTCTATATTTACTTCCTCCACTATTGGCTGATTGCCTATTGTGGAATTTAACTTTCCCACTTCCTTTCTGTTTGAATCCATTTGCAATAGAGGAATAGCTGCCCCCATGCTTGCATTATGCCGATGACAGCTCCATAAAGCAAGCAAAACAACACTTATTGCTGTGGTTTGAAAAGATCGCATGGCATACCTTCTCAGTATAGACAAATGGATACTGACTCGCCTCATTTTCATTTTAGTAATTATATTAAATGAATAAAAAAATTATTATAGCGGACCTACCAAGGCCCAAATCCTAGGCTAAAATAGCTTATGAAATAGCAAATGCTAAAAACATAGCCAGGTATAACATACAAACAGTATGAAACTATATGATTAGTATATTTAATTCTATTACCAAATGCAAATTATTTATTTGCATTTTAACATGTAAAACAGAAGTATTTAAAATATATAACTTAAAAGGCCAAAATAAATTAAAATTAAGCTTATACTAAATAGGCGTTCCCAACGCCTACTAGCGCAGGAGACGTACGTTTGCTTGTACTCAAATAGTTATATGTTTTTATACTAGCATATATGGACTTGCTTTTTTTCTTTACAATTCTATTTATTAAAGTCGTTTGCGTATATTTCCATGTTATGTCCTATATCCCCTATACCCTATGAAAATCCATACTATTCAATTTGTCTCTAGTAGTATCCATTACCAGCAATGCCCCCAAGACCATAAGCCAGAGATAGCCTTTATGGGTCGATCTAATGTGGGAAAATCTTCCCTGATTAATGCACTTTTAAACCGAAAACAGTTAGCTAAAGTATCCAAAACAGCTGGGAAAACAGGTTGTATCAACCATTATCTGGTAAATAACCAATTTCACCTTGTAGATTTACCTGGCTATGGATGGGCAGCGGTAAGCCATACTACCCAAACAAAATGGAAAAAAATGATAGCTGCCTATCTTTTGCATAGAACCCAACTGCTATCTACTTTTCTACTAATAGATGCTAAGCTTACACCGCAACCTATTGATCTTACTTGTATGCGCTGGTTAGGCCTAAATCATATTCCATTTTCTATTATACTCACAAAATCAGATAAAAAAAACAAATCTATTGTGCACAAAAACCATCAAATTTTCCTACATACCTTGGCACAAGAATGGGCAACCCTTCCGCCTATTTTTTTTGTTTCTGCACATGATCAGTTGGGATTAGATAATGTACGTACCTACATGCAAGCAATTACCAGCTAACACATCCCATTGCATGGCAAACCATCCAAACAGTGCAAGCAAGAGGCTCTATCGGTTTACAATTGGGATTGTTATTTATAAAGTACTATACATGCGATACACTTTATGTAAGCTTACAGAGAGATAACGCTTACAGTAAAGAGGTTGTACAGGTAATATATGATGTAAAAATATATAATAGGGGTATAAACAGAGAAAAAGATGAGGTAAGGGGAGAGCGGCACTACACACTCTATAAAGGAGGTGTTCCAGCCACACCTTCCGGTACGGCTACCTTGTTACAACTTAGCCCCAGTCGCTGGTCTAACTCTAAACAGCTCCTTTTACGGCCACTGTCTTTAAGTTCTACCAACTCCCATGGCTTGATGGGCGGTGTGTACAAGGTCCGAGAACGTATTCACCGCGCCGTTGCTGATACGCGATTACTAGCGATTCCAACTTCATGAGGTCGAATTGCAGACCCCAATCCGAACTGAGACATGCTTTGGAGATTTGCATCTTGTTGCCAAGTAGCTTCCCTTTGTACATGCCATTGTAGTACGTTTGTAGCCCTGGGCATAAAGGCCATGATGACTTGACCTCGTCCTCTCCTTCCTCCCGCTTGCACGGGCAGTCTACTTAAAGTCCCCACCATTACGTGCTGGCAATTAAGTAAAAGGGTTGCGCTCGTTATAGGACTTAACCCAACACCTCACGGCACGAGCTGACGACAGCCATGCAGCACCTTGTATTCCGTCCTTTCGGAACTCCCTATTTCTAGGGATGGCAAAATACATTCTAGCCCAGGTAAGGTTCCTCGCGGATTAACGAATTAAACAACATACTCCACCGCTTGTGCGGACCCCCGTCAATTCCTTTGAGTTTCACCCTTGCGGGTATACTCCCCAGGTGGATCACTTAACGCTTTCGCTTGGACACACACGATTGTATCGCGTATATCGAGTGATCATCGTTTACGGCGTGGACTACCAGGGTATCTAATCCTGTTTGCTCCCCACGCTTTCGTGCCTCAGCGTCAGTTAAAGACCAGTAAGCTGCCTACGCCATTGGTATTCCTTATGATATCTAAGCATTTCACTACTACACCATAAATTCTACTTACCTCTTCTTAACTCAAGTCTATCAGTATCAATTGCAGTTTTAGCGTTAAGCACTAAGATTTCACAACTGACTTAATAAACCGCCTACGCACCCTTTAAACCCAATAAAACCGGATAACGCTTGCACCTTCCGTCTTACCGCGGCTGCTGGCACGGAATTAGCCGGTGCTTATTCTTACAGTACCCTCAAGAACCTCCGCAGAGGCTTTTTTGTTCCTGTACAAAAGCAGTTTACAACTCAGAAAGCCTTCGTCCTGCACGCGGCATGGCTGGTTCAGGCTTGCGCCCATTGACCAATATTCCCTACTGCTGCCTCCCGTAGGAGTCTGGCCCGTATCTCAGTGCCAGTGTGGGGGACCTTCCACTAAGAACCCCTACCCATCTTTGCCTTGGTAGGCCGTTACCCTACCAACTAGCTAATAGGACGCATGCTCATCTTACACCGCCGGAGCTTTCATCTTACCAGCATGCGCTGAGAAGATAATATGGGGGATTAATTCCCGTTTCCGGAAGCTATACCCCAGTGTAAGGTAGATTGCATACGCATTACGCACCCGTCCGCCGGTCGCCGGCAGCACCGAAGTGCCCCGCTGCCCCTCGACTTGCATGTATGAGGCCTGCCGCTAGCGTTCATCCTGAGCCAGGATCAAACTCTTCTTTCTATAGTTATTAACGTTATCCCTACTGTATATCCAGCAGGAATGATTTTTCGAGTCGCACAACTCCCCTCTGCCTACTAATACGTAACTAGTACATAATTAATAAGCTTCCTTACCTACATCTATTTCACTATTTCAAAGAACTGTATGATCTATTTTCCACAACTAACCTGTTTGCCAACAACTAGCTGTTTCTTTCATCGACCACTAAAACAAATATAGCTAATTTTTTTAAAACTACAACAAGCGTTTGCTATTTTTTTAGGATGCCCCTCCCAGACCATCGTAAGTTAGGGAAGCGCGGCCTATACACTCGGCGCCACTCCTGCACCTACACCACTGTTTCACAGGGCATGCGTACGCTCTGTATGCTATACCGTAAGGTCATTCCAAGCTTTACGCACAAATTGTGCTAGGGAATGAATATGCTCCCTACTAAAATCAAAACGGGTAGCTGCTGTTTGGTATACCTTGGCTATGGAACGCGTATATCCTAATTTTAAAGCATTTAAGTAATCTGCCAACGCTTGCTTAGGATTAGCTTGTGCGTTTTTCCATACACCAATAGCGCCAAGCTGTGCGATAGCATACTCAATATAATAAAAAGGAACTTCAAAGAGATGGAGCTGCTTTTGCCACAGATGGGCTTTTGCTTCTTCATAACCTGTCCAATCCGTAATAGTATCCGAAAAGCTAGAAAAGATGCGATCCCAATTCTGGGCTCTTTCCTCTACGGTATGATAAGGATGCGTATATACCCAATGCTGAAAAGCATCAATGGCAGCTATCCAGGGCAAACAACTCATAACATGCATCAAATGTTCCTTTTGTGCCCGATGCAAATCTTCCTGATTAGGGAAAAAAACGGACCAGTAGGGCATGGTAAGTAGCTCCATAGACATGGAAGCCAGCTCTGCAATTTCAGAGGGGCAATGTTTAAAAGCATTTAAAGGCAATATATGTGTTTCAAACGAATGCACCGCATGACCTACTTCATGGAATAGGGTCAGCATGTCCTGCAATGTAGCAGTGGCATTCATGAAAATAAATGGGACAGCGGTTTCATCTAAGGGATAATTGTAACCACCAGGCGCTTTTCCTTTGCGTGAATCTAGATCGAGATGCCCCATCTGCTGCATGGTACGCAAACAGCTGGCTACACAAGGATCTAATGATTCAAATACCTTAATAGCTTTAGCAATCAATTCAGCTGCATCAGCAAAAGGACGTAAGGGTGCCCTCCCTGCTCTATCCACTGCATGATCAAAGGGCTGTAGCTGTGCCAACCCTAACGTTTTTTTCCGATCTGCCGCTAGCTCGTTCAATAATGGAACGATGGCTTCCCGAACGGCTTCGTGAAAAGTAAAGCAATCTTGTGGGGTATAATCAAAACGATGCATAGCAACAAAAGCATACTCCCTAAAATTTTCAAAACCTGCATTTAACGCTAGCTGATGCCGCTGTCGAATTAAAGTTGAATAGAGCTCATTTAACTTATCTTTATCTTGCATTCTACGCTGCTGTATTTTATCATATACTTCCTTCCGAAAGGATCGATCCAAATCCTCTAAATGCGTAGCGGCCTGCTGTAAAGTAGTCTCTTTACCTGCTATCTCTACTGTCATGGCGGATGAAATAATTGCAAATTTTTGCTTATTTAATTGAATATCAGTTTGTATAGTTATGTTTTCTTCTCTATAGCAACGTATATTATTTTCAATTTTCTTTACAAGAATATCAAACGCACTTTCTTGACGTAAAGAGGAGAGATCCTTTGCAGCTAGCACTTTTTTCTGTAGCTCATTAGTAACAGGTTCTAAGTGAGGAAGTATAGCTGTAACATAATATTCATAATTTTCTTTTGCCTTTGGATCAGTTGTATCTCGGGAAGCATGAATATAGCGCCATCCAGCATCTTCTTCCAACATACCTTCTAGTTCACTCCAATCGGTTAACAATGCCTTTAGCTGCTCCACTGAATGAATATCTCTGGCTAATAGCTGATCATAAAAGGGCTGAACAGAAGACCAATCTGTTAACTTAAAATCAGATGGCAAAAAAGTACGCTTGTATTTTTGTATAATCATGGTAGTTGTAATTAGTGCTATTTTTATGGTTACATATAACAAATTAAGTAACATTACTTATTCACCCAATACGCTTCCTTCTATTGCCCTAAAATGGCCCATAACGGGAGCACAATAAACGGATGAGGCTATCCTTTTACCTTCCGCCCTTTTATACAACTTTTTTACTATTGCTTAATGGGATCACTACTAGCTAGCACTATACCTTCACCCAAAAACGTTTACAAAAGCTGTTGGGTATGTATTGTGCAGGCTTCCTATGCTGTTGCTTAGGAACTGGCTTTTTAGTTGATTTTGTATGCTCTGTAAAACTTCTCTTATATTTATCTGGGTTATCTATAATATCTCTGGCTTGCTTTAACCTATCAGAGAAGTAGCCTTCCGATTCTAAGATATCTATGGCAATGGCTTGTGTAGACGCTCCCGGAACAACTTTATAGCTATAGTTAATGTGCTCTCCTGCATCTTTCGTAATAAAGACCTTGTAGTTCTTAAAGCCTTTGGTTGGCTCTTTTGTCTCTAAAAGCATGACACCAATGGTAATGTAGCTATGATATGATATGTAACGTATTCTGATAGCTCGCAATGGCATGCAATACGGAACACTCTGCTGCAGCAGCTTCGGTTGGGTTCGTTCCACTAAAGGGCTCATTAAAAATACTAAAGCTATACGCATCCTGCTTCAATTGCTTTAATCTATTTAAATGATCCTGAAAGCGGGCAACCTCTGCCATAAACAACGACTTCCCTGCGGCAATATCATCAGGTAATGTCAATAGGTATTGATGCTGCTAAAGGGGGTTAGGGATCTGTTAAAACAATCGTTTTCACGCCGTCCACATCCATGGTAATGTCATTGCCCACTGCTACAGTAGATTCCATAGGATTCCACATGGCTGTAAGTGCTAAATCTGGCTTTGTACCCTGCTTAGGCGCTAGCAACTTAGTAAAAGCATAGGCATGCGCAGCTCCCTTGGCAGCTGTTTCTTCCACTAAAATGGCAATAGAAAAGAAAACATCTCATTGACCCAACTCCATACAAGGCATCGTGAAAAGCAGCCTTATGTTCTACAAAAAGCCTATAGCTGGCTAAGCGCTTCCCCGCATGGTTTCCTAAATAAGACCAGGAGCGAACATTGAGAGGCCAAGATTCTGTATAAGCTTTTTTTCGCGTCTTTCCATTAATTAAAATACTAAGCTCAGTGAAAATAATGCCCGCTAACTTCCCTGGAGGGAAGAGCGTATTTATGCAATGTACCTAAAACACCACTTGAGGCTAAAGCTTTACAGCCTAAGTCAAACTAGCTTCCTATCTTGATCTTTTAATGCAAGTATGACTAAGTCTATGCTATAAATAACAAAAACGAAACCCAATTACCTGTACAGTTTTATCAAATTATTTTCATTTCACCTAATTAATACTAAGAATGAATAAAGACAATCCTCAAGTATAGAATATATGCTTAATTTTTATTAAACTTGTTGGGAAAGTATACCAATAAAAGATCACATATGACTAAAGGCATAGTTTCACCAAGAGCTATAAGATGGTTACAGCTTGTTTTTCCCATAAAAAAAAGAGAAAGAAAAAAAGTCTCCCTACTGATTCTCTTAAAATTTCTTATCTCTCTCGTTTACTCCTTACTAGCCACACTCAAAGATACCAAGCTAGTTACCGCTCATCATTCTGCTGCTGAAATTATTCCAATTATAAAAGGAGCTATTGTTTTCCCACTTTCCATCGCCGTTTTGGTATTGTATGCGGCTCTATTCAATCGCCTGAAACCGTCCACACTCTTTTATGGAACGGTATCCTTTTTTCTACTATTGATCCTTCTGTATGGCTTTGTCTTATACCCTAACGCGGACAGGCTAACACCAGATGCTGCGGCAGATTGGCTACAGCACTATACCGGCGGAAAACAGCTACATTGGGTTGCTGTATTTCGCTATTGGATACATGTAGTTTTTTTTGTTATAGCAGAATTATGGGGGCAAATAGTGCTGATGCTGCTTTATTGGAGTTTTGTAAACAGCGTATGTACGCTGCAAGAAGCAAAGCGTTTGTATGCACTCTTAATTACAGCAGGAGATGTGGCATTGCTTGTATCAGCACCCCTGATCAATACCTACACCAACAAGTACAGCAACCATGATTTTTTACTTACCATACAAGCATTAATAGGCTATGTTGCTGTTTTTTGTCTGGCTATCCTTTTAATTTACGGGTTGGCTAATCACACATTAGGCCATACGCTATCCACAGACAGCATACAGCTTCCTAGGAAAAAGTTGCAACTAACGCTCTGGCAAAGTCTTAAGCATGTAGCTACTTCTAAATACTTAGCAAGCATAGCGCTTGCCACAGTGGCTTGTGGGCTCTCTATGAATATAGTAGAGGGAACCTGTAAAGCTTATCTCAAAGAAGCATTCCCAAAAGAATCAGATTATCAAAACTTTTATGCTTCTATAAGCTTCTGGACAGGAGTTACAGCATGCTGCTTTTCGTTTTTCTTAAGTGGTGGTATTCTACGCAAATTTGGATGGAAGATAACGGCACGAATCGCTCCCTTACTGATCGGCGCAATAGGCTGCTTCTTTTTTTTAATGAGCTACGGGCGGTATCATTTTCCTTTTTTAAGCGATTGGTTAACGTCTAAACAACTCATCTTATACATCGCTACTTTAGGCGCCATTCATATGGTAATAGCTAAGGCTACAAAATATGCTTTTTTTGATAAAACAACTCAAATGGCTTATATACCACTTGATCCAGAAGCTAAAATTAAAGGGAAAGCAATTGTAGATCTATTAGGTTCTCGCTTGGGGAAAGCAGGATCGGCTTGGATTCAAATTGCTTTATTAGAATTTTTTCATACCAACAGCATTCAACCTCTTTCAGGTATACTATTCATTTTCTTATGCACAACCACTATCTGTTGGTATAAAGCTATTGGCACCATTGATAAACAGATGCCTTCCTCTACAGAAACATAACAAACCGTTGGGGAACCCATATAGAAGCCTGCTATTAGCGCATGATTTTCAATGCATCTAGTGCTTTTCTATATTTATTGGCATTTTTAACATGCGCTGCAAAGGAAGTAGTAAAATAATGCAAACCAGAAAAGTCTTCTCTGGCAGAGAAAAAAAGATAATCATGCTGCACATAATTGAGCACTGCATCAATCATAGCTACGCTAGGTAAAGTAATGGGTCCTGGGGGGAGTCCTATGCTGCGGTAAGAGTTATAAGGAGAATCTATCACAATATCTTTCTCTAATATTCTTTGAACAGTAGGTAGCTGTTTTTTTAAAGCATACGCAACTGTAGGGCAGGCCTGTATAGGCATCTTGCGCCTGATCCTATTTAGGTAGACCCCTGTAATGATGCTCGCTTCCTGTAAATCATTTGTTTCCGATTGTACAATGGAAGCTAAAATGGAGACAGCAATGGGTGTTAATGACATGTTGGCTGCTTTATGGAGCCGTTGTTTGTTCCAAAAACAGGTATAGTGCGCATGTATTTTGGATAATAGCTGCTCTTCGGTAATGGTCCAGTATACTTCGTAAGTAGCAGGGATAAACATGGTTAATACATTCTCTGTAGAGAAGCCATAACGTGCTACATACTGCGGATTATGGAGTAGATCCAATAATCTTTTTTGTGATAGACCCGTACGTTTAACCAATTGCTCTACCAAAGAGGGAATGCCATCAGCAGTAGCAAAAGCAACCTTCACGGGATGCTGCATAGATGCCCGCAATTGCTTAATGGCCTCCCAATTGCTCATACAATGGGTCAAACGATAGTGGCCAGCTGATTTTTGAGGATTATAGCGCAATAGATAAGCTGTCCACAAAAAAGTAGTTACCCGCTGAATATACCCCTCTTGTTTTAATTGTAGCGCAAGCTGCTCAAGCGTAACCCCTCGCTTAACAAGAAGCAAACGCTCTGAACGATCTAAACAAACATTGGGCTTATGGCACACGCTATATAAAAACATCCCAACTATACTCCCTCCCCCTACTATCCACTGAAATATGTTTCGCACACTAAAACCTAACATCCCTTACTATTTTTAATTAAATTGAAACGTTTGACACTATCTGTCACTACAGCTATGGTTAATGCCTTCCAAACCCTAAGCCATTTTTCTCCCTGAATGCTTTTCATTCTCTTATAGAATACAGCTGAGCCTATCATTATTAGGCTAACACATCAAAAATTATCCTGAACGTAAACGTGTCCCTTTTTCTAGCTTTATTTTGCCTAAACAAGAGAAAAAACGCCAAGAAATTAAAAATCAAAAACTATATTGTATAAAAGAATAGGAATAGCCCCTTAGTTTGTTTTATGCACAATAAGATACGCCTTTTATCCGATTTATTAGTCAACCAAATAGCAGCAGGAGAGGTGATACAACGGCCTGCCTCTGTTGTCAAAGAATTACTGGATAATGCCATAGATGCAGCTAGTAAAACGATTACAATCGTTATAAAAGAAGCGGGTAAACAGCTTATCCAGGTTATAGATGATGGGGTAGGCATGGGTGCTACAGATGCACAAATGTGCTTTGAGAAACATGCCACCTCTAAAATTAGCACCATAGATGATCTACATCAAATCCAGACCATGGGTTTTAGAGGTGAAGCAATGGCCTCTATGGCAGCTATAGCTCAAGTAGAATTGCAAACACGTTTACATGATGCACCCGTCGGGACACAAATCATTATAGAGGCTTCCCAAATAAAAAAGCAAACCCCTATTGCTACCGCTCCTGGCACAAAAGTAAGCGTTAAAAATTTATTTTATAATGTACCTGCCCGAAGAAAATTCTTAAAATCAAATTTAATAGAGCTTAAACATATCTTAGAGGAGGTGCAGCGCGCTGCGCTGGCTAGATCAGATATCAGCTTTATACTCTACCATAATGAAAAAGAAATCTATAAACTATCCGCAGAAAAGGTAAGCCATAGAATTGTACATTTATTAGGCGAAAACTATAAAAAACAACTCTTACCTTGTAAGGAAGTTACTGATATTGTAACCGTAGAAGGATACATAGGAAAACCAGAAGAAGCAAAAAAAACCAGGGGGGAACAATTTTTATTTATTAATCAAAGATTTATAAAAAGCCCTTCTTTAAATCATGCGATTAGAACGGCCTACGATAGATGGTTACCAGCTGATAGTTTTCCTTTTTATGCCATTTATCTGCGCATAAATCCTCAGCTTATTGACGTAAATGTCCATCCTACCAAAACAGAAATTAAATGCCAAGATGAATCCACTTTTTATGCTATATTACAAGCTGTAGTAAGAAAAAGCTTAGCGAACTATCCCATAGGGGATGCTTTAGATTTTGAGCAAAATGTAAACAACACGTTATTGCCTTTAACACATCCCATAGAAATTAAAACGCCTTTCACGTCTTTAGAAAGGGAAAAACAATATGCACAATTTAAAGTAAATCATGTGGAGAAATCTCCCTTAGCAACAGCAAATTGGCAAACTTTATTTAAAGATCCCGAAGAGGCAACAAACGCTAACCCAACCAGAGACCCGCTTGCTTCTGTAACAGGACAGACCCTACAATTATACGGAAGTTACCTTATTACGCAATTACAGTCTGGTGCACTTTTAATTGATCAGCAAGCTGCACATGAGCGCATTTTATATGACAAGTTTAGCAGCTATTTTCAGCATAAAAATGGGGCGTCTCAACAACTGCTTATACCAGAGCATCTCACTTTTAACCCTGTAGATCATGTTATCCTATTAGAGCATGCTTCCATTATGCGTACATTGGGTTTTGTTATGGAAGCATTCGGAGAGGCTACTATTATTATCTATGGGTTCCCCATTGAATTAAGCCACTATGCCCCTAAACCTTTACTGGAAGGATTAATAGAACAATTTAAGTGGCATAATAGCAAGTTAGTACTTACGCCTTCAGAACGTTTTATAAGGGCATTGGCCAAAAAGGCTAGCATAGTGCATGGCACCACGCTTAACGCAATAGAAATAGAGGCCCTATTAGCGCAGCTATTCGCCTCTAGCAATACAATGTATACACCAGATGGACAAAAAATATGTAGCGTTCTTCCAAAGACTACTTTGGTAGATTTATTAAAATAGTCAGTTCGCTTATCAGCGTAGCATAAGCGCTTAGCTTGCATAAGCTATGCCTATTTAGGCTGGTATGTTGCTTAACAAACAGCCAAATCAGTCAGCTATAATGCTATAGTTATGTGAAAGAGAGATTTATACATAACACTGAACAACAATAATATAGATTTGTTATCTCCATAAACATTACCATAGCCGCCCTACCACCTCTATAGGAGCCTATTCATGCTAGCAGCTATCAGCAAATAGCAAATTGTGCTACAAACAAAAAACAGCTATAGTATGTATGGAGTAAAAAGTATGGTTGCTTAAAATACACAAGGAGAATGAACAGTTAGCCATATCGTTGGATCAACCCAGCTTTCAGGAGAAACAAATGGTTAGCTTATAGCAGCAGGAAAAGGAAATCTGCCATCATGCAGTAGCATTGGAGTAAACATACTGCGCCATCATCCAACAAAAAGAAACCTTTAGGAGACATTCCGATCATATAATGTTACTTCCCCAGAAAACTTAGATAGCAAACCAACGAGAAGCAGCTAATTTTACTACAAAAGAATTTGGTAAATTACTATACTAGAAGCACTATCAGATAATAATTACAATACAACTTAAGTTATGCTTTTTGCTTGTTTATACAAAGCTATAAAATTCCACTTATGCTGTTAATTTAATCACATTATCAGAATATAAGCAACTACTCATTTATCTTTATTATGGCTATGCTATCGATCCTTTTTCATAGCATCAGTGGTTTTTGTACAGCTATATGCTGAAAGTTCCCGTTAACGCTTTGTAAAAAATTTAAAGCAACCTACTGTACATATGTTATGTATAGTAAAAACATTTTTATTTTTGTATATTTAACTTCGCTGTATTGTTGTATATCATAGCAGCTACAAACTAAAATTCCTATTAAATTAAACATTATTATTTTATGTGCTTTAAAAACATTTATTTATTTTTCTGTGTATATAGTTCTTTATATTGTTGTACATCCCAACAGCTACAAACTAAAATTCCTACTAAACATTATGTGCCAGTTAATAATATGACAGCTCAAAATATATCCAATACTTCCACTGACGTAGAAGATTCTGTTAAATCAATTGATACAGCTGATTTACTAGTACGTCTTAAGCAACATATTGCTTATTTATCAGATACGATTGGCATACGTAATATAGAAAATCAAGCTAATTATCAGAAGCTAGACCAAGCAGCTGATTATATATGTAATACATTAAAAGAAATGGGTTTAACACCTTCCGAGCATACATACGAAGCTAACTATAATGGAGAAAATTTCATCATGCGCAATATAGAAGTAGTAATGGAGGGAACCGATCCAACTAAGGAAATTATACTTATTGGAGCACATTATGATACAGTAAAATATTCACCTGGGGCAGATGACAATGGCTCTGGCGTGGCAGCACTCTTAGAAATTGCGCGTCATATGACTAAGTATCAAGGGGAAAACGTTTCAACTTTAAAACTGGTTTTTTTTCCCAATGAAGAATGCGATTACAGTAAAGATCAAGACACGCAAGCAAGTTTTGGTCCTAACATGGGCAGTGTGGATTATGCAACTAAGGCTAAGAAGAAAAATGAAACTATCAAAATGATTGCACTGGAAAGTATAGGCTATTTCTCTGATGAACCGGGTAGTCAACAGTTTCCAATTTTTCCTTTCCTTTTTAAAAGAATATTAGGATTCTCTGATGTTGCAAACAATATACATTTTGTTAGCAACTGGCATTCTAGATCCTTTTTAAAAGACTGTAGCAAAGCTTGCAATCGTCAAGGAGGGCCTTCTTTCCCTATACAAAATCTTTATGTCCCTGAATGGCTGGTACCCGATATAGGAAGATCTGATCATAAATCTTTCTGGTTACAAGGTTATGAAGCCATTATGATTACAGATACCGCAAGCCTTAGAAATCCGAATTACCATAAGGCAACAGATGTCAGTGACACCGTAAATTATGAAACATTCACCAAACTAGTTCAAAATCTGTTCGATATGACTAAAAATTTAGTAGGGATCCTCGATTGATAAAAAATAGCTTATAAGCACCATCCATTATACCAATTATACCATGATAATAATTCATAATCAATATATAAAGTGTATATTACGGTTGTAGGAATAGGGTATGTGGGCCTTATTACGGCAGTAGGCTTAGCAATATTAGGGCATACTGTACATGGTGTAGACATAGATGCTCAAAAAATAGCGGATTTATTAAATGGACCTTGTCCGCTTTATGAAAAAAACGTACAGAAAAAAATAAATTATTTATATGCTAAAAAGTTACTGCATTTCGGTACGCACTATAGAAGGCATGATCGTATTTTCTTTTTAACGGTCGGAACTCCTGCTTCCCAGGATGGAACGATAGACCTCACACCACTATACGCTGCAATCGATAGCATCATTGCCTTTGTGCCCAACGGGGCGCTTTTCCTAATTAAATCGACTGTCCCAGTAGGCACTAGCAGAAAGATAGTCCATTATTTAAGAGAAAAAAATGTATGCCATGCTGTAGTATCCAATCCAGAATTTCTTAGAGAGGGGAATGCGCTATATGATTTTTTAAATCCCGATAGAATTGTTATAGGAGCAGATAATACCCATTGTACAGCTATTCTAACCAAACTCTACCAACCTTTGCTAAACAAAAAGATTCCTTTCCTGCTAACAGACCCTACTACTGCTGAACTGATTAAACAGGCCTCCAATGCTTTTTTAGCTAATAAAATAGCATTGTTGAATGAACTATCAGACCTTTGTGTACAGACCAAAGCTGACCTAGGTGCCCTTTCTTTAGGGATTGGCTTAGATAAAAGAATTGGGGAAGCTTACTTAAAAGGAGGACCTGGATTTGGTGGTTCCTGTCTACCTAAGGATATCCGATCCTTAAGCAGGAGCTTTCATCAATATGGTATAGCATCGCATATTTTACCAGCCGTTATAACAGCAAATAATCACAGGTTTACCTATATAGTCAACCGAATAACAGCTATCCTAGGAGGCATCAAAAATAAGATCATAGCCTTGTATGGACTTACCTTTAAAGCAGATACAGACGATACGAGAGGAAGCCCATCTTTATCTATCATAGAATTATTGCTTGCACAAAAGGCCATTATACATGGCTATGATCCAAAAACTAAATATGATTTGCTAACCTATAACGAGAAGGGATCCATCAAATTTTTTAGCAATCCAGAGGAAACGCTCTGCGAAGCTGAAGCGTTGATTATTGCAACAGAATGGGATATGTTTCAAAACATAGATTTTGAAAAAATTAAAACTAAAGGAATGTTAAAATCAAATATTATTATTGACTTAAGGAATATCTTAAATAAAAATTTGATACAGCAACAAGGATTTAGCTATTATTGTCTTGGTAGGGATATCTGAATTTATGTATAGGTTAACAGAAGGGGGGGGAGGATCACCCTACTTCCTATATACGCATACAAAGAAGGGAAGGGGACCTAATAGGAATAAAACAGAAGGGCAGACCTTACATGCAAAAGAGGTATGTTGTATAGTAAGCAAAAGGGCTTCTCGTAGTTCGCATCATAAAAAACAAAAACAAAAACAAAAAATGATGCTGTAAAAGAGTTGCTAAAGAAGATTATTCTCTTCTACGCACTATTAGAAGCCCAAAGCCTTTCCAGCTAGCAGGTATAGCGTATTAAGCAGCTACCACATCAAAATGCAGCGTATAGGTAACCATTTCATGCAAGGTCAAGGTTGCTTGGTAGCTGCCCAATTGCTTGATAGCCGCAGGCAGTTTTATATTGGTATAATCTACCATAACATTTTTTTCTTTGAGTGCTTGCGCGATTTGTAGCGGTGTAATAGCACCAAATATATAACCACCCTCCCCTACCTTAGCACGTAGGACAACCTTAATGGTAGTTAGGTATGCAGCCATTGCCTGCGCATCCGTTTTTCGCTTTAAGGTTCTACTAGCTGCTTGCCTCGCATCCTCTGCTGCAACCTTCCTATTGGTTTCATTGGCTACCACAGCAATACCCTGCGGAATAAGATAATTTCTTCCATAGCCAGGCTTAACAGTAACTATATCCCCCTTCTTCCCCAATGCTTTGTATGCACTTTTAAGTATTATTTCCATCCTTTAACCTTTCAAAATCTACTTTAAATTATCCGCTACATAAGGAAGCAAGGCAAGCTGCCTGGCACGTTTCACGGCACAAGCTACTTTTTTTTGATACTTTAAGCTATTACCTGTAATACGCCTGGGCAATATTTCTCCTCGCTCATTAAGAAATTTCATTAAAAATTCTACACATTTATAATCGACGTATTTAATGCCATAACGCTTAAAACGACAAAATTTCTTTGTTACAACCCTTTTTTGGATTGATTCATTTACTAAAGTCATAAAACTATTTTTTAGTTTCTTTATCCAGCAGATTCTGTCGATCTCCTCTTAGCATTATGCTCCACTGCATGTTTATCCAATGCAAAAGTCAAAAAACGCAATACCTCCTCATCCCGCGCATACGTAACCTCCAACTCTTTAACCAACTCAGGGGGGCTCGCAAATTCTATTAGATGATAGACACCGCTTTTTTTATGTGCTATTGGATAAGCCAACGGCTTTAAACCAATCGCTTCTTCATAAATGATGCTAGCATGATGCGCTATTAAAAAGTCTCTATACTTATCTACGGAAACTTTTATTTGCTTGCTAGAAAGTAGCGGAGACAGTATAAATATTGTTTCGTAATGTTTTAATTCCATAAATCGCAAAACCAATTTTTTTTCAGCCCATGTGCTTGAATTTACAAAATGTAAATGACATTGTCAAATTTTTTATAAATTAAAGCATAATGTATATGCATCCGATGAACGTACGTATAGAACCATCATGGAAAGAAATGCTTACAGGGGAGTTTACGCAACCCTATTTTATTAAGCTAATCAACTATATAAGAAATGCTTATAGCCATTTCACTATCTATCCAAGCGCCCAAAATATATTCAGAGCTTTTGAGCTATCCTCCTTTACTAAAACAAAGGTAGTCATTCTAGGGCAAGATCCCTATCATGGGGCAGGGCAAGCAGATGGGTTAGCTTTTTCGGTTCCTACAGGGGTAGCCTTTCCTCCTTCCTTACATAATATTTTTATAGAGCTACGATCAGACATAGGCACGCCACTACCTGCATCTGGTTCATTAGATAGGTGGGCTAAGCAAGGGGTACTACTGTTAAATGCTACCTTAACTGTATCTGCCTGTCAAGCAGGGTCACACCAAAAGCAAGGGTGGGAGGTATTTACAGATGCAGTCATAAAAACCATTGCTCAACACAAAACAAATGTAGTATTCATGCTATGGGGAAATTTTGCTCGAAAGAAGGAAGTTCTAATCGATAACCAAAAACATCTTATATTACAATCAGCACACCCTTCTCCATTAGCTGCCCATAAAGGGTTTTTCGGAAAGAACCACTTTAGTAAAGCCAATGCTTACTTACAAGCAACAGAACAAACGGCCATTCAATGGTAAATAGTAGGCGCCTCCCGCTTAGTATAAAGGGCCCCTATTCCACAGCATTAAGCTAGCGTAACTTGCTCTTGGAATGAGTCATAACCACCAAGAAATACTTTTACTTTCTTGTGCTCAATGTACCAAATTTTATTAGCTGCTTTGCGAATAAAATTACGATCATGCGATACAAATAAATAGCTACCTGCATATTGTTGCAATGCTTGCCCTAAGCTATCTATAGAAGCGATATCCAAATGGTTAGTAGGTTCATCCAGTAGTAAACAGTTAGCTTGAGAGAGTAATACCTTGGCTAAAGCAACCCGTGCTTTCTCTCCACCAGAAAGCACGTTTATTTTCTTAAATATATCATCCTTAGTAAAAAGAAACATACCTGCCATAGCACGCAGCTCTTGCTCGGTACGTTCCGCATCCGCACCATTGCATTGGCTTAACTCTTCCAAAATGGTATGCGACATGTTTAGCGAATCCAATTGATGCTGTGCATAAAAAGACATATCAACTTGGTTACCAAAATTCCTTTTTTGTTTTTCAGCTGTTTCATAACCGGCTATAATGCGTAACAAAGTTGTCTTACCACGTCCATTTGCCCCAATTAAGGCAATTTTATCTCCTCGATCGATTTGAATGGCCGCATCTTTTAAAACTTCTACACTACCATAAGATTTATGGATATGCTCGATTACAGCAATAATTTTACTGGGGTTCTGTTTAATGGTAAAATTAAATTTTACCGTTTTACGACGTTCCGTTGGAATTTCTATTTTTTCCACTTTATCCAGCGTCTTAATTCTCGACTGTACCAGCTTAGCTTTACTTGCTTTCGATCTAAAACGATCTATAAACTCCTGCGCATGTTTCAACTGCTTTTGCTGATTAGCATAAGCTCTTTGCAATGATTCCTTTCTTTCTTCTTTATGTAGCTCATAATCACTGTAGTTACCTACGTATACCATGCATTTCTTATCCTCTATTTCCACGATTTTAGTTGCAACGCTATCCAAAAAACTTCTATCATGAGAAACCACTAGCAGGGCACGCTCATAATTGCTCAAATAGGTTTCCACCCATTTAATAGATACTACATCTAAGTGATTGGTAGGTTCATCCAAAATCAATAAAGAAGGCTGCTGCAAAAGTAGTTTGGCAAATAAGACCCGCATGCGCCAACCTCCTGAGAAGGTGGCAATCGGGCGATCTAATTCTTTGGTAACAAAACCCATCCCCTCTAGCATGGCTTCTGCCCTAGATTGCATATCATACCCACCTATTCGCTCAAAATTTTCCTGTAAACGGGATAAATCTGTTAGCAAATTATCTGAATAAGCTGTTTCCATTTGTTGGCATAGGGTTTCTATCTTTTTTTGGATCATCAATGCTTCCTTAAAAGCTTCCATAGCAACATGGCGGATACTATCTTCAGATTGATAAGACAGTAAATCCTGATTTAAAAACCCAATAGTACATTCTTTGTTTTTTGTAACGCTACCGCTATCGGGCATAAGGCTACCTGTAATAATTTTTAACAATGTGGACTTCCCAGCGCCATTAGGACCTATTAAGCCAATTTTATCTTTTGGTTTAATTTGAAGAACAGCATCATCATACAAAACACGTTTACCTAAACGATAGGAAAGGTTATTAATTGCAATCATGAAAATTTTATAGTTTACTAACTACACTGCTTTAAAGACAATATACGAGCACAAACAGCTGTATATACCACTACCACTACCTAGCCAACGTGCATAACCTACCAGCATAACTTCCCTTGCTATAACATAGCGTTGGTACCAACAAAGCAACCGTTCATATCTTACAAGTTTACGTAATTTTCTACTATTAAACCGTTAACTTGACCATATATATATGTATATTTATAAGCGCAACGGGTAAGGTACGCAATTTATATGGCAATAACTTTTGTTTCCAAGGGGCAGCCTTTATACTTACAGCACTATAGCGCAACATCCGTCCTCCGTTAGCAAACATAAAAAATACAAATAACAGTAAAGTATATGCATGAACTACCAAGAAGACGTTTTATTGGGGCGTTTTTGGGCATAATAGTAGAGTATTACGATTTTAGCTTATACATTCATGCAGCTTCTAAGATTATGCAACATTTCTTTCCTACTAATGGAAATCATATGCTTCATTTTTGGGCCATTTATGCAGTACCTTATATAGCCAAGCCCATAGGCGCATTGTTATTTGGTAAAATAGGAGATGTATATGGCCGTAAAATCGCATTAAACATTACCACGATAGGGATTTTCTTTCCCACCATGCTGATGGGCCTATTGCCTTCCTATACTGCTATGGGTATATGGAGTCCTGTTATGCTAACACTATGTAAATTCGTTCAAGGTATTTTTTTTGCTGGGGGGTATGATAGCGCAGCTATTTATGTCATAGAGCATATGGGCGAAAAATACAAAGCTACTGCTTCTGCATTAGCCCGTTGTACCTGCGTAATGGGCCTATTGTTTGCTTTAGGCATGGTTCATATATGCAGCTTACCTTGTTTTCCAGTGTGGGGGTGGCGTTGCCCATTTTTATTCAGCTTACCGCTGGCATTGATTACACTTTACTACCAAAAAAGAATTGATGAAACACCTGATTTTCAAAAAGCCAAAAAAGATCAAGCTATAACCTATCCTTTAATAGATCTCCTTAAAGGGCAGTGGCGTACCATTGGGAAGGTTATTTGTATAACTGGTGGATCTTCTGTTGCTTATCAAATAAGCATCCTATTTATGCCAAAATTTTTATCTAAGGTATTGCCGCACATTTCGGATCCTATAGCAAGCTATCATACTACAGGGGTATTCATTTGTTTTGCGGTTGGTATGCTCATTTCTGGCATTTTAGCTGATAAATTGGATTACGCTATCGTATTCAAAGTTAGCATGTGGGGGGTTATTTTAACGAGTATAGGGTTGGGCATTGCTATTATCCAACAAATAACCTCTATGGCTTTAATAACTTCGTTATTATTAGCTAGCTGTGTGGCGCCATTTGTTGCCTTAATACATGGCATCATTATTCAAGCGTTCCCTGTAAATGAACGAAATAGGTCCATAAGTCTGGGGCATACCATTGGCTCTATGCTTATGTCAAGTAGTGCTTGCATGATATGCGCAGCAATGGTTAAAACCAACTGTACGTTATTTCCGCTTATCTACACCAATAGCGCTATTGTATTGGCCTACGATATTATCAGTCGGCTACGCTTATACATAGAAATGCGTAAGCGTAATTAAAGCTAAAGTGACATAGCCTAAAGGGGGTACAAATGCGACTAAGTGTATAGCAAAATCTTTGCTATTTTCTATTGTAACGGCTTCAAGCATGGTTTTATATTACGCTATAGGGTTGGACTATAAAAGGTAACAAAACATAATTTACTATACCTATAAAAATATAATCGGAAGTATAGAAGCAAATAGCTTATTTTATTTACAATCGATTGTATGAAACACATTACACGCAAGCTTTTTCTTGCTTGTTTAAAAAATTTCCCTTGTATCTTCCTTATACCTACCAACTACAGGGATTCCTCACGAGAAGTGGACGCTAAACTTACACCGACAGCTTCATTATAAGTAAGCGGGGAATACTTGATTATTGTTTGCATTAGAAGTATTTTTGAGTCTATCTTATCACACGTTTTCTCCATATGGGAAGAACATGCTTCTAAAACTTTGTGATGGGCTCTACTTCCCGAAATGGTTGTTGCACGGTCTTCACACGCTTCTGCTAAGCGATGTATTGGATCTCTTAATTTGATTAATAAAGCATATTGCTTACGATCTACCAAATAGCCTAGGACATCAGATGCTTGAGCAAAGAATTCCGTTAGGCTTTTCCTCGCTTCATCGTGCAATAAGCCTATTGCACTAATCCGCTGACCTTCTATCAATGCTTTCTCTACCCGTTTATACGCTTCTACTGTACGCTCTTTTAACGCTATTAACTCACGATTTTGCTGGTTTTCAATACTAGACTTTCCAAAAAATTCTTTTCCTACGAAACAGCCCAGTGCTGCTACACCAGATATGGCAGAAAAATAATAAAGTGGTGTCATCCAGCTTGTATCATAAGACGTACGAATAGCAGCATCAAAGCAAATCATCAGGTCCGCTTCTTGGTCTGAATATTTTAAATAAGCACTTTCAATTTCTTGTAACATGGCTGGTCGTGTATCGGCATTGCTTGGCTGATTATAAATTTTATCTCTTTGCTCTTTAACATAAGACTCCAAACCATGCCTATACTTACCAAAAATATGATGAAACTGATTAAAGCATGCTGGTATTTTGTTAAGTTGGCTATCAGCGTGTTCTCCCTCTTGTGTATACCATAGGTAAGTCCAATAGGCAATAGCTGTTGTTACGCCTATCGCTGCTAATCCCGTACCAACTGCTGCAGCGTTTCTGAATCTGTTTTCCCATCGCGTTCTTGCTTCTGGAAGCAATGGCATTAAATCTACTATCCTCTCTAAACGTTTCATTAATGCGCATTCTGTATTGCTCTCTTTTTCTATATCATCCATTATTGGCTGATTTTCCACCGTGGTGAGATTTAGCTTTTGCATTTCTTGTTCGCATGAAAACGTTTTAAGCTCTTTTTCCATGCTTGCATTATGTCGCTGACAACTCCATAAAACAAGCAAGAAAACACTTATTGTTATGGGTTGTTTGATAAATCGCTTGGCATACGTGCCAAGTATAAACAAAGGGATATTGGTTTGTATCATTTTCATTTTAGTAATAATTATATTAAACTGAATAGCAAAAACTATAGCAAACCTACAGAGGCCCAAACCTGGAGCAAGATATTTTACGGCATAGCAACTGCTAAAAACACACGCTAACTATAGATAGCATACACACAAACAGTATGAAAACTATATAGTTAGTATAGCTAATTCTACTATCAAATACAATTCGAGACCGTTGTAATAGATCGATAGATATTTTTTTCTATGCTTATTAGGTTTGATTTTTGATGTTATAAGACTAACGACCCCATTCTGGGCAATATTGTTAGGGTAAAATAGCTATCCAAACTTGGGAGGATAGTAACGCTGTTTTTTCCTTGGATTGCATGCCTCATTGACCATTATGTTTCCCACAACTAATAACTTACCGCTACCAAAAAATACAATAACAGACATCGCCACATTTTTATCAGCTTTTTTACTATTTATATCCAGCACACATTCCCTACAGTTCATTAAAAAGAAAACGTAATTTCAATCTATTGTACCAACTACACGCCTTAACCAATACCTACAAAAAGTAACTTTTTTCACTCTTTTAGGGGTAGTTTCGTAAGGTAATTATTAAAAATTTGCATTGCTTCTTCATAGTTCGCTACATGTAAAAACTCCCCACCTACACTTATCAGATGCATGCCTAGATTTATATCATCATCACAGTATGAACCCATATTCCACTCATCTCCAATATTTTTATGATTTAAAGAGGCTACTCCTAGCTCTCGGAATTTCTTGATGCGTCTTGATCTATCATCTCCATATTTTTTTATTATTGCATTAAATTTTGTGGAGAATAGTAATACTGTCCACGAATCTTACCGTCATCCAATTTTTTACGGAGATCGAAAGAACGAAAATCGGTTTTACCTCTAATTTTGTTTTCTCTCCATGTATGGACATCCCATGTATAGCCTTCCGATACATTATCACGCTTCTTCTTCTCCACCAAAGCAGGATAAAGGCTGAGCAACTTACCATTATTACCTATCCTCGAAATTCGCAATCTACACTCGTTTGGTTTTTTCCTAGGCTTACTCTCGGCTTTCTCATAATGAAGGTCCCATAGATTTCTTTTGTCTAGAATGTCATTTATCGTATGCTTAAAAAGCTGCTTTAACTCTTGGGAATAATTGAAACACTTTGTTGTGTCTTTTGCTTGCGTCCCATTACTAGTATCAACAGTATGAGTTATATCTACGTCTCTATCCGAAAACAAATGACATGCCTCTTCGCGTATTTCTTCTGGATACGACCAAAAATTAACCGTATCATACATAGTTTTCCTATAATTTACCAAAAGCTGCTCAACGTAATTTTTGTTTAAACTATCGTTTACGCGCAATGTAAAGGGGGAAATAACTGTTCCTTCATTTCCATATCCTTTAAATAGACCACAAGATTTAATAGGACATTGCGCTTGCACTGAATCTGTGAGGAGAATTATAGGAAAAAAAAACCTACAAAAATTAATCCATCTATCCCACCATGTATCTTTAGGTTGGCTTTTTCTTTTACTCTTCTTTTTCTTCTTTGGTTGATTGGGTAGTTCCTCTGCTGCGTTTTTTGCTACTGCTGTTACTTTTAACGCTGTTTTTTCCCTGGATTTCATTCCTAATTGACCATTGTATTTACCACAACTAATAGCTACCGCTACCAAAAAATAAAATAAACATCTCCACATATTTTTTATCATCTTTTTTACTATTTATATCCAGCACACATTCCCTAAAGTTCATTAAAAAGAAAAACGTAACTTCAATCCATTGTACCAACCTACACGCCTTAACCAATACCTATAAAAAGTAGCTTTTTTCACTTTTTTAGGGGTAGTTTCATAAGGTAATTATTAAAAATTTGCATTACTTCTTCATAGTTCGCTACATGTAAAAACTCCCCACCCACACTTATCAGATGCATGCCTAGCTTTATTTTTTCATCACAGAATGAAGCTGCAACCTCATTATTTTCAATATCCTTATGATCTAAAAAGGCTACCCCTAGCTCTCGGAATTTCTCGATGCGTCTTGATCTATTTTTTCCATGTTTTTCTATTATTGCACGAAATTTCGATTGTGGGGAACAATTATGCGCACCCAAATCCTGTACTAATAGCTTATGGAATAGCAAATGTTAAAAACATAGCTAAGGATAACATACAAACAGTGTGAAACCATATGGCTAGTATATCCAATTCTACTATCAAATACAAATTATTTATATACTTTTTAACATGTAAAACAGAAACATTTAAGAAAAGGTCAAAATAAATTGTAATTAAGCTTATACTAAACAACTACTAAAAGGTCTTTCGTTTTAAGTGTGTAAATATTTTTTAGTCTTTATAATATTTATTTACACTTTAACATTTAAATCAATGCAAAAAAAGATACACCTAAAGACGGGATAAGCAAGGCAATAATAGATATACTGATAGGCTCGGGCGTAGACCTATCCACCCTTTTTGATCCAGGCGACTTACTTAAACAAGTAAGCAAGCGTCTTGTAGAAAAAGCCTTACAATCAGAAATGGGTAACCATTTAGGTTATAACAAGTATGCACGTAATGATTCAGAAAATATACGTAATGGCCTTATCTAGCAAGGAAGTTATTATTGATAATGGGGTTATATCAGTTGAGGTTCTCAGAGATAGAGCGTCCACTTTTGAACCTGTTTTATTACCCAAGCGTCAAACAAAAATTCCTGGTTTGGATGATAAGATCTTATCTTTATACGCTAAAGGCATGCGCCTATCAGATATTCAGATCCGAATACAAGAGCTATATGGAGCAAATGTTAGTGAAAGTCTCATAAGTAACATCACAGTACTTTGCTATTGAAGATGTTCAAATATGGCAAAATCGTCCCTTAGAATCGGTTTATGCTATTTTTTTGATTGTTTTGTAGTTAAAGTTAGACAAGATAAGTGCATCATCCATAAGGCAGTCTATGTCGCGTTAGGTATAGACAAATTGGAAATAAAAGGTGTGCCAATTTATACATCAGTAACTGAAGAAGAAGCCTTGATGGCATTAGAAACTTTTGCTAGCAAATGGCATAAACAATACCCGCAAATAGCCAAGTCTGGGCATGGTAATTGGCCTAATCTGATGTTATTTTTACAATACCCTAACGCAATACGTAGCGTTATTTACACAACGAATGCTATTGAATCTGTAAATAGTCAATTGCGTAACGTTACCAAAAATAAAAGAGTATTTCCTAATGAGGTAGCTATTTTTAAAACTTTATATTTAACCATCAATTATATCACCAGGAAGGGGACTATGCCTATTCAAAATTGAAGTGAGGCTATGGCACATTTTTTAATTAAATTGGAAAATAAAATTTAACAAACTTAAAAATAATTTACACACTTTAGTGGACAGAGCCCTGTAGCTTCCCCTTTGCTTGTGCTTAACTTCCCCATGCACATTGCTTAAAAGGATAAGCACGCTTAGTGTATACTAAACATTAGAACTATAAACTACGGCATCATTGCAATCAATCCCCTATACGAGAAGTGGAAGCAAAATTTTCATCGTCACCACTATCTCCATGAGAGCTTATATCATTCATTCTTATACACATATTAGATTTTTCGGGGGTTATCCTACGCAATACTTTACGCATACAGAAATTACACGCCTTTAAAACTTCACGATGGGACTGATCTCCTGCTATGGATGTATCATGTTTTTCACAGTATACTGCTAAATGATGTATTGGATCTTGTAATTTGGTAAGCAAATCTTGTTTACGCCCTACCAAAGAGCATAGGACTTCAGATGCTTTAGCAAAGAATTTTTTTAGATCTGCTCTCGCTTTAGCATGCAATAGGTCTGTATTTCTAGTACGTGTGCTTCGCTCCCATGCTTCCTTTATCTGCTTATATGCTTCTATTGTACATTCTTTTAACGCTATTAGCTCACGATTTTGTTGATTCTCCTTAGTAGATCTGCCAAAAAATTCTTTCCCTGCAAAACAGCCTAACGTTGCTACACCAAATGCTGTAGAGAAACGATATAGCCCTGACATCCAGCTTACGTCATACACATAGGACGTATAAAGGACAGCAGTAGAGAGACATCTTGATAATTCCGCTTCATGGCGCGAACATTCTTGAAAAGAGCTTTCAACCCTTGTTAACATAGCTGGTCGTGTACCCTCCTCGCTTGGTTCATGATAAAGTTGACCCTTTTGCTTTGCAACATAAGACCTAAAATGATTCGCATACCCCTCTATAGCCTGGTGCAACTGATAAAAGCATGCTTGTGTATGATCAGTTTGACTATCATCCTGGTTTTTCTGTACATACCATGAGTAAAAATAAAAGGCAATAGCTGCTATTCCACTTATTGCTGTTAACCCTGTACCAACTGCTCCAGCCATTCTAAGCCTGTTCTCCCATGGTGTTCTTACTTCTGGAAGTAATACCATTAAATCTACTATGCTCCCTAAATCTTTTGCTAACTTGTATTCTATATGTACGCTTTCCACTATTAACTGATTGTCTATTGTGGAATCTAACTTTACTATTTCCTCTCTTTTTAAATCTATTGGCAATAGGACCCGATCTTTCCCCATTCCTGCATTATGCCGTTGACAGCTCCATAGAGCAAACAGCATAACACTTATTACCGTGGTTTGGACAGATCGCTTGAAATATTTTCTCAGTAGAGACAAATGGATACTGATCTGTATCATTTTCATTTTATTTTGTAATTATATACCAATGAACAACAAAATTTATAGTAGACCTACAGAGGTCCAAATCCTGTGCTAATAGCTTATGGAATAGCAAATGTTAAAAACATAGCCAAGGATAACATACAAACAGTATGAAACGAAACTATATGGTTAGTATATCTAATTCTATTATCAAATGCAAATTATTTATCTATTTTTAACATGTAAAACAGAAGCATTTAAGAAAAGACCAAAATAAATTATAATTAAGCTTATACTAAACAGTTGCTCTAAAGTACAATATACATTATACAAAGAGAAAACGTACGGTTGCGCTCAGCTAACTAGCTAAACAAAGGTCACTGGAAAAGATTGTGTGAAAATATTTTTTAGATGTTGAGGCCGTTGCAATAGCTTTTACAGATTTTGACTAAAAATTCACTTTTAATTTTTAGTCAAAGGTTAACTTTAATTAATTATTTATATTGGTTTAGGTTATTACTTTTAGGATTTTTTAGAATACTTCTGAGGCAATCCAACCAAGTGGCCAATTAAGTTTAGCAGATAGCACAGCTAGTCAACGTAAATGCAAGCATACTTTTGAATAAGTTAATCAATGGTCACTCGTAGACAAAACCCTGCGTTTGTATGATCCTAAAGGCTTGCGTGTATCAGGCAAGCCCGCCTATAGTCCACTACGTTTGTTTAAAATATTGTTGCTACAAACCTGGTAGGGGCTAAGTGATTATCCAGTAGAAAAAGAAGCAAACGATCGCATCACTTTTAGTAGATTTTGTGGTATTTCAATGGCTAATTCTGTTCCAGATCACAGGGTATTAAACAGATTCAGGACTACCCTTATAGAGAAAAAGGCGCTAGAAAAGTTATTAAAAATCATTACTGATCAGCTATCTAATCATAGTGTATGCGTGCAATACGGCTCAACAGCTGTGGATGCTTCTACTACCTCTACCTACCCCTAGACGACCGAAAGGGAAAAAAGCTATGACCTGCATGAAAATGAAACTATAACCATATCCAAAAGTTATCAAAAAGGTGTAGATCCAGAAGCAAGTTGGACAAAAAAAGGGCATACGCTTTACTATGGCTATTAAGAGACACCTCCTAGTGGAAAAGTAAAGAAGGATTGGTTCTAACAGTCCGTACCACAAAAGCCTCTAGCCATGATAGTAGTCCTTTAGAGGTTTTGTTGGATAAAGTAGCCTTGCAATCGGGCAACAGGGTATAGGCAGATAAAGCCTATAGCGGATTACCTAATGAATCTTTACTAAAGAAAAAAACTTAAAATCAGCTATGCAGAAGCAAGCTACTAGAAATAATCCTCTATCCTCTACAGCCAAACGGTTTAATAAATTGGTAGCAAAAACACGTTATAAGATAGAACGTATCTTTGGAAGCATTAAAAGTTGGTTCCGTAGTTCAGGAACCTGTTATATACGGCTTTGCTCAAACCTATACGCAACATCCTATGGAAGCAATAGCCTACACAACTTTATACAGGTCTCCAAACATTAAAAATTCCTAGCCCTATAACATCAAAAATCAAACCTAATAAGCATATTTTTCTCCTCTGAGAAGAGAAACTGTTTAGCCATAGGCTTGTAAGGCTTCTGATAGCAACAACTTACTTCGATAAAACAACCAAACAAAAGCGGAACCTAATAAGGAACAAAAAATGTATTTGCTGTGGTTTCTACTCGGAAAGATTTGGATATCTTATATATACTACTTATATTCTCATTATCACTTAAATATAACATGAATAAAAAAGTAATATTTCATTGACAAAAAAGAAAATCAATAAATAATCCTATTTATTTTGAAAATCAATATTAAAATTAAAAACTAAAGTAAGTGCTAGTTAAGCATGCATCTATCTATATATGGTATGATGATGAGGTAACAGCAGGGTATTGCATAAACCTTTTATAAATTATAAAATGTCAATAATTATGAAAAACAAAATGACACAATTAAGGAGATATTATATGGGTTGTTTTTTTACACTAGCGCTCATTAGCTGTAGTAAGCTTAGTAATCAAGCAAAGAGACAACCAAGAGAAGCAGAAAGTACAGAAGAAATAGAAAACGTAAGACCTCAAAGAAGAACAACATTTCAAAAAAACACCAAAGCAGCAGGTATTCCTAAAATAACAACACTTATATTGGCTCTGTTGGCTGCATCACAAATACAACTGAGTAGTACTAGTACGGAAGAGTCTAATATAATAAAAGAAATCAACTTCACCGCATATGAAAAATGCCCAACTCCTATACAAATTCATTTGGGTCAAAACTTTACCTATGCCGATATGATACGGAACATTAATCGTTGGTTATCTTGTGAATATACTGGGAAAGTTCCCTCTTGTTTCAACCATATTATTAGGGACACAGATCAAGATCCTAACCCTAAAAATATAACTACCGACTGTACTAAAGAAATAGATCGCCCTGCAGAATGTAAGGAAAAATGTATAGCTAACCTTAAAGGTGCACAGGATTTTATGGGAATTACAAACAAGGAGGTCCCGAAGGAAGAACTAGACTCACAAGAATATTTTTTTAACTCACTACCAACCCTCAAGTGTCCTGAAAATACGAAGGATGGTTCGACGGTACCATGTACCTATTCGAAGGTTCCATTCGTACAAACATACCCAAACCAAACAAGTGTTTATCATACATTGAAAATAGATAAAAGTATCTGTAAACCAAGCAAGTTTGACAAAGACAATACATGTACAAGAAAGACACATTACGAAGGCCTACCAGACATTACAAACAAATTCTGTTCAAACGAAAACAACAATGCAGACAAACAAGAAAAACTCAAAGAGATAGCAGCGCATATAATAAAATTCACTGAAGAACAGGCTTGTACAGAGAATCCAGAAAGGACCAATGCTTTTATAACTGGAAGCGTTCAATTGTACCACCAAGGAAGATGTCTGGAGAAATATCTGGAATTCAAGGAAATTTTTAAGAGCATAATTCAGCAGAGACCCCAGGAATCCACAACAGAAAGAACAACGACAACGACACCGGGTTTTTCTAGTAGCACCTTTCCATCATCGACAATAGCAGAATACGATGATGTGCAATATGAGGAAGCAGTTATGCAAAGTCAACAGGCCCAAAAGAAGAAAAGACAAATAGACGAAAGACATACACAAAGGTCTAAACAAAATTGGAAAAATAGCTTTCTCTCCCATAATAGCAAACAACGAAAAGCCTTTTTTAGGTATCACTAGAATAGGCGCATATGATTGTGAGGCAAGTTATATATATAAGTATACTCTTATATCTCTTCAGATGTAAGGTCCAATTAAGTTAGTCTTAATAGAGAAAGTGCTAGGATAGGTTACAGGAAGAATAGATGCCCTTCCTGTGGCCTATATAAAATTAAGTTATAAAAATTATAAGCGTAGTAGAAATAACTCAAGGAGAAAAATTAGATAAATCAGAAGTTTAACCATTAAAAGCTATTTATATATTAAAATAACATAAGGTTAATTACAGATTTATTAGTAAGCAAACATATTTTCAACAGAAATAATAAATTATACACTTATGGGAAACAAGATAAAGATGGTAAGATTATGGAAATTTCTGATCTATTATAGCTTCACATTGGTTCTGGTTGGATGTGAAAACGTTCGCAGTGGTCAGCTAGGCATGCTGCCACAAAGCAAAAAAGAAAATAGCATACATATCTTCCGCTCAGGTGATACAAAAAAAGCAAAATATCAAAACAAAACGATAATTAGATTTGTAATAATGTTGGGGCTACTTTCTGCTCAATTAACACCAGTAGGGAGTGAGCCTATGCATAACTCTATGACAAGCACGCCTGATCAAATGGTTAAAATAAAAGAGATTCGTACCCTACTTTATAAACGCTTCTCTACTTTTTTATTTGCAACAGGGGATGTAGATACAACTACACTTTGTTCATTAGAAGCTTCAAATGCTATTATTTTACAACAGTGTAAGAACGATTGCACGGATAGGCTAAATAAGCTGCTTAAAAATGAAAAAATAAAGGAATTAATGAAGCGTTACAACAGCACAAGCAACAATAATAAAACCACTTTATATGAGAGGGATAATAAAATCCGAATCCAAAAGGAAAATGGAGATAACTACCCGAAATTTGCATTTACTTATAAAAAAAATGGAACGATTATGTTTTATGGTTGGAGAGATATAGATATACGCTCACAAAATTCATCCAAGATTTTTCAAAGCATCCCTGATGAAATCAACAAAATATGGGAGACAAAGAGTAGTAACCAAACAGAAAGAATAAAGCAACTGAAGAAACTCGTAGCACTTTTAATGAATCGTGTATTTACTAACGATTCTCAAATATCTTCAAAAAAGCAAACAGTAGACAAATGGTGTAACAACAGGAATCAGGATGCGGCCATGGGATTAATAAAGGCAATTGAGCAAATAGTTGATTTAATAGAAATTGAAGAAAAACTCCAAAAGCTTAAGATTATTTCACTTAATAAAGAACGCTTGTGTTCTATCCACAAGATCACAAATGAACATCCCGTACTTTTGACCAAAAGACGATTTCTGAGAAGTCTATTATGTGACTCGTACAAAAAGGGTTTTGTCACACCAAATGAACTAGAAAAATCAAATTGTAATAAAGAGGAATTTCAACTTTCTAAATCAAACAAAAACGGTCAACAGGCCCAAAGGAAGAAAAGACAAACAGAAGAAAGACTTACACAAAGGTCTAAACAAAATAGGAGAAATAGCTTTCTCCCCCATAACACAAAACAATGAAAATTCTTTTTTGGGTATCATTAGAATAGGTGCATATGATTGTGAATCAATGTTATATATATAAATATATTCTACATCTCTTCAGGTGTAAGGTCCAATCAAGTTAGTCTAGAAAGTAGTGGGATAAGTTACAGGGAGGAATAATGCCTTTGCTGTGGCCCATATAAATTTAAGTTATAAAAATTAATTATAATAATATAAGCGTAAAATAACGCAAAAGTATGACATAATTAGATAAAGCAGAAACTTAACCATTATACAGCTATTTACATCGAAATAACATAAGCCTAATTACAGATTTATTAATAAGAAAACATATTTTTAACATAAACAATAAATTATACACTTATGGAAAACAAGGTAAAGATGATAAGATTATGGAAATTTCTGATCTATTATAGCTTCATATTGGTTCTGATTGGATGTGAAAACGTTCGGAGTGATCAGCTAGGCATGCAGCCACAAAGCAAAAAAGAAGAGGCCACGCCTACCTTTCTCCCAGGTAATACAAAAAAAGTAGAATCTCAAAAAAATATTAACATAATTACACTTTTAATGCTGTTGGGGCTACTTTCTGCTCAACTAACACCAGTAAATAGTCTGGCGATAGATCAGTGTGCGGAAACCTGGGATAAGCAAAAGACTCAAATAGAAGAGATACGCACCCTACTTCATAAAAGCTTCTCTACTTTTTTATTTGCAACAAAGGATGTAGACACAACTACACTTTGTTCATTAGAAGCTTCAGATACTACTTTACAAACGTGTCAGAACGATTGCACGGATAGGCTAAATAAGCTGGCTACAAATGAGAAAATAAGAACATTAATGCATCGTTACAACAGCACAAGCAACAATAATGAAACTACTTTATATGGGAGGAGAAATAAAATCCGAATCCGAAAGGAAAATGGAGATAACTACCCAACAGTTGCATTTACTTATAAAAAAAATGGAACGGTTATGTTTTATGGTTGGAAAAATCTAGGACCACAACATCCATACACATACAAAAGCATCCCTGATGAAATCAACAAAATATGGAAAAAAACGAGTAATAACCAAACAGAAAGAATAAAGCAACTAGAGAAACTCGTAGCACTTTTAATGAATTTGGCATATACTAACGATTCATCAAATTCAATATCTTTAATTAAGCCAACATTAGCAAAATGGTGTAACGAAAGGAATCAGGATGCGGCCATGGGATTAATAGAGGCAATTGAGCAAATAGTTGATTTAATAGAAATTGAAGAAAAACTCCAAAACCTTGAGCCTCTTCCATTGCCATATGCCACTAAGGATATCATAAATAAGAGTAAATATTTGATTCAAGAAAACAATCTGCTTCTGAGAATAATATCTGACCCTTACAAAAGGGGCTGCTTCCCACCAGAGATCCTAAACAATGCAAACCTGCAAGAGATGGAACAACATTATGGTAAGGTGACTTCTAATAATTGCACAACAAGCCAAGAATTCCAAGACAGATCAAAAATAGATGAATACGTCAGCAAGTTGTTAGACATATTTGTACCTCAGTATCAGAAAGATTCTTTATTTAAAGCAGAAAACTGGACCAGATGGTTTCCAAATCGAAAAAAAAGACATACAGGCAAACAACAAAAAAATAGTTGGATGCAACATACAGGCAAACAACAAAAAAATAGTTGGATGCGAAGATAGCTCATAATCAAATCTAATCGATATTTAGTAAAAAAGGATGGATCTTATGGTTTTCAAAGCGAGAAAAAGACATACAGCCAAACACTGAACTGTACCAGTATCCCGCTTCATCTTAACTCAAACCTTAATCTTGGGGAAATAGTATGATATCTACTTCTTTAACTATTCTTGCTATTGAATCATCCTGTGATGAAACAGCTGCTGCTGTAATACAAGAAGGTAAAATCATCAGTAATGTAGTAAGCAGTCAGCCCATACACCATACATATGGCGGGGTTGTTCCAGAGCTGGCAGCAAGAGCACATCAAGCCAATATAGTGCCCGTGGTCACTGAAGCCCTTGCAGCAGCAGCTATTAATAAAACGGCATTACATGCCATTGGGTTTACGCAAGGACCAGGATTACTAGGAGCGCTTTTAATTGGGAACTGCTTTGCCAAAGCTTTGGCTTTTTCACTCGATATTCCTTTGATCGCTGTGCATCATATGCGCGCACATATACTGGCTAACTTTATCGATCCCCCTGTGCCAAGTTTTCCCTTTGTATGCCTAACCGTAAGTGGAGGACATACGCAATTGGTATGGGTAAAAGATTACCTCACTATGGAAGTCTTAGGGGAAACCCAGGATGATGCAGTAGGCGAAGCTTTCGATAAGATAGCAAAACTAATGGGCATGGGCTATCCAGGTGGTCACCTAATAGATCATTATGCAAAAAAAGGGAATCCGCATGCATTTGTGTTCCCCATCACCCATATGCCACAGCTGAACTTCTCATTCAGTGGCATTAAAACAGCTTTTGCTCTTTTTATACAAAAAAAATCAGCAGCCTTCGTTGAAACCCATTTGGCTGATATTTGTGCCAGTATTCAGGCAGCACTGGTCCGTATGCTATTAGATAAGCTGGTAGAAGCTGTACAGCAAACCAATACAGGTGTAGTAGCGCTAGCTGGAGGCGTAGCAGCTAACAGCTACTTACAACAACAGCTAAAAATATTAGCCTCTCAATACAATTGGGAAATTTTTATTCCTGCAACGCCCTACTGCACAGATAATGCAGCTATGGTGGCTATAACCGCATACCACCAATACCAAATACGCTCATTTGCACCCCTATCTACACCTTCCTTACCTAGAATGCCTTTTTAAAATAAATCCTATCCCCTCACTAGAATAATACAGTCTCTATACTGAAACCAGGTTTACGCGCTTTATCCCAAAACCACTTATCTCCTTTAATAAAAAAGTTAAATTCAATATGAGGAATTTGTGGCCTATCTTTAATAGATAACAGCCCATAATCTACACGAAACTTTATACCTACTTTGCTGATTCCCCAAGGACCCTTCTCTTGTAACTTACTTACGGATTCTTTTACGTCTAAATTTAAAAGATAAGCTTCACAGCGTACCCGCTTTATAAATAAAAGCAAAGGCAACCCACATTCTGGATAACATAATGGGAAGCCATAGTTTACACCGATTAATAGGGGCTCCCTTAGCCTTAGTTTTTCAGTACGGAAAACAGGTTCATATGAAAAATCTTCCTTTTGTATTACTTTTATTAATTCTTCTTTCCATGTCAATACCCATACCCACTGCATATTAACGCCGCAATAATGATGCATGCCAATTCCTGGGAAATAAGCATTTGATCTTATTTTCAATTCTTTTACATTTGCATGTATAGTAGGCGCTGTAATTCTATGTTTATATCGTACAAATAACTCTTGCTCCCAAGGAGCATGGATATCTTTTGCACTTCTTGTTGAGGCATGACCCAAGTCAAATCTATACCAAGGGGACAAATCTATGGGGTACTTTATTGCTTCTCCTTTTCTTACCGCTTCTCGTAGGGGCCTGAGGATAGCAGCAGCACGTAGTATTAAGCTAGCTTTAGAAGTAGCTAACGAAAAATAGAAGGGAAAGCCGATAGCTAATTCCAATCGCTTTCCATCTACCTTTTTTTCGAGTGACTGCTTGTACCATAGCCAACCCATGTCTAGGGATAATAAAGGCCAAGAAGTCTTATATATGACGTTTATACCTACTTTGCCTTCCAGTTTGCCATTATCCTCTATACCTATAAGAGAAAACTTATTTCCAATCCATGCTAGCGTACAAATATTATAATAGAAATAAGGAGATAACTTGAAATGCTCCTGTAAACTTTTTAACTCAAACGGAATCACTTTATTCCTTTCTCTTTTCCCGCCATCTAAACTTAAGCTGTCCGAACCAAAACGGTAGGGCTGCACAGGATAATGGGAATGCGGTACTTTAGATAATAGATCCGCTCCATTCTCCTGGATAACCAATGGGGCATAGTAATGAACGGATCTGTCCTCCACCTTTTCTAAGGGAAGCCACGACAGCGGATCAAAAGGCATGGAAACTATATCCATCCCTCCCTTAGCACAATCACTAAAAATAAGCTGATTCCTTACAGGATCTACCATCCCTAAATAGGCTCCATACTTTCTTGAAGTTACCTGGAAGCAGGCTTTGGTAGGTAAATGCAGCGCATAGATATTATCTATGCCATTATAAGAACTGTTATAAAGCAAATAATCTTTATAAATTATAGGGGAATTCCTATGCTCATAGGCATTAGGTAAAAGAGTCTCTGTTGTACCTGTAGCCACCTCTACCTGTATAATGGCGTTTTGTTGGTCTTTGGTTGAGGCAACCACTATATGGGTGTTTCCAGACCAACTAGGGGTTAAATAATATCGCCCATCTGGATGGCTTATTTTCTTAATTACCTTGCCATTTTCCCTATTTAAAATAACCAAATGATGCTGCCCATTGCTACTGGGCTCAACCGCTACCAGCCAACGCTTATCGGGACTAATGGCTAAAGCATTGTAGCTACAATTTTTTACAATTGTTTTTATTTTCTTTGTCTTACAGTCATAATATTGTAAACGCATCCTACAAGGGGTATCCGATGGTTCTCCTGTTAAATCTGCTAAAGTCAGGGCATGCTTCCAGGGTTCTAACCAAGCTGTACAACCTGCTCCTACCGCAAAAGCAGCCGCAAGAAGCTCAGAAGCAAGACAGTAACACAATGATTGCTCTCGCAAAGTAGGCAGCGAATGAGGAGGCACATTGGCGCCTGTAGCAACAGAGGGGCGTAGCAAAACCAACTGATTGCGGATATCCCTACCAGACTTCCATGCTAGCAGATTCCCTGATGCATCCATAAATGGATTGATATAATCAAAATCATCTGTTGGTTTCTTAACGGTAAGCTGCGTGACAGGTGTAATAGGTAACCCTTTTACCTGTTTTTGCCAACCTAGACGCAGCTCTTCGGTCATTTCCCTATATATTTTAAATAGGGAGCGATTGGTAGCTGACCGTATCGCACTGTAAAAACCAAAAAAAGGTACACGTATACTTTTTTTATACACTTTTTGTATGGCTTCTGGACCATAGTGACGCCGGATATGCGTGGTTAAATAATACCCTAAACAGTAATAATCCGGTAACCTATGGCGAACAGAGTCAAACAAGAACTGATCCAAACTAACTGGATTGCTATCCTCCAGCAAATGGAGCTTATACCATACGTCCCACCCAGGTAAACGCCCACGCCCGCTCTTGGAAAAAGCCGTTTCTATGCCAATCGCATCCCCCTCACTAAAAAAACGAGGTACCCCTACAAATGGAACCATATTCATTAAGCTATATACCGGCTTAAGCAACCAAGGGATGCTATGGTATTGCACATTATATTGAACTGCATGCCTAAATTCATGTAAGCTTAAGAAGCTTATCCAATCTAGATTCCCTACAAAATAGGGATTAGCAGTGTAATGAGTATACAATCTTATATGACGGGGCCCTATAGCAAAGTAACCATTGCTGTAGGTAGACGCTGTATCAAACCACACACGTATAGGAGAAGGACTCCCCCCTAACGTTTTAGATATCGGCCAATAAATGGTTTCCAACGTATTGGCTATACGCTGCGCAGTATGCGTCATGCCTGCATCAAATAGTAAACTAAAATGAGGCGTCTTTATTTTCTTTATAGTGTGGGCATGCAAACAGAGCCCCCTTCCCCCTACACAGCAAAATAACAAAACTCCTATCCATCGCTTAAAGATTACTGAACACATAGATATACAATATATAAATTAGGTATAGATCTATTAAATTATAACTCAATGCAATTTAGAGAGAAATTAAAAGGCATACAAGTTATTTACTACTTCCTCGGCTGTTGTCTGTACCTTTCTTGCTTTGCCTTTACTTTCCTTTCTGCAGTTTGATGACGCAGCATAACCTTTGTTAGTTGTCTTTCCTGTTCCAAATGTAGTCCCTCGCTTTTTAAGAACATATGTTGTGATGTGTTTTTAACGGCAAAGGGTTCATTTAGAGTAGCTCCTCGGCTTGCTAATTCCGTTTCTTTTTCTTCCTTTCTTATTCTCTGTGATTCTTTTTCTAGGCACATATGTACTTCTTCTACGCACATTGCTAATTTTATTGCGAAGAATGAGGCGTTCTCTTGATATACCAATTCCGCTTCTCTGAATTCTTCCTTTTCCTCCAGACACATATCTAATTCTTTTTTAACGGAAAAATTTTATTTTCTTCCTCCCTTTTTCTCTGTGCTTCTCTTTCTAGGTGCATATGTAAGGCTTCTTCTTTTCCCATATCCCTTTTTGATGCGGACTCCCCTTGCTGTTTGCACGCTGCTAGTTCCCTTTTCATTGTGCTTACTTTCTGTGATTCCCCCTCATACAAATTCTTCCATTTTGCTACTTCTTTTTCATATTTATTTATTGTCCTTGTAATATTTTGTGCTAAATCTTGTTTACAGTCGTCATATGTTTTATATACCAATCCAGCCGTCATTAGTAATGCTACTGACGTCATTAGTAATGGTATTGGCGTTATGCTTATTGTTTGAACAATTGTATTTTTGGGTTTTAGGTGTAATTTTCTTGATGGTTTTGTTAGCGGAACATTTTCTGCCACTGCACTTGCCTTTTTTTATTTTTTTGAACTGTTATTTTTCCTTGAGATCTTAAGCTTTCTCTTTCCTCTGTGCTTTCTGCTTTTCTGGTTTGTCTGCTTGCCTGATTATTGAGCTTACTACAGCCAATGAACATTAGCATACCAAATAGCATAACCCCATATCTCCCTAATTGCATTATCTTGCTCCGCACAATCTTTTTATTTTATGAAAGTTTAAGAAATATCCACCTATTGCTACCCACCACCATAACTTAGCCTTTGCTGGATTAGCCATTTAACCTAAACGAAAACAGCTATTTTATAGATCCTCTTAAGTAGCAAAGCTCTTATTGTATGAAATTATTTTATATAATAAAAGTAGTGATAGCTTTGGGATCACCATAGCAGTAGTGGCTCAATAGCAGATCTTCTTTTTAGTGCTTCTTTTAGACCAGGAGTTATTCCTCTTTAGAGTCAACTTATAAATATATATATTACACAACAAAACCATCCCGAATTTAGCTTATTATTAAAAACGGAATAGGTTAAGCTAATCTTGCATTATACTTATATTTTGTTATATATTACCAACTATAGGGTAGCATTCTAAATGACCCAACAACGTGCGTTCAAAATTAAAAATATATCAAATAATAACTAATTAAAAGACGTTTATATTTATATTTCCCCAAATTTTAAATCATTATTTTAGCGGAGCGTATTTTTAAATGCATTGATTTTTAAATATTTAATTTTTATAAAAAATTATTTTTATTATGGTTTTTATGAAGTTCTATTATCAATAGAAAAGGCTTCTATAATTCCGAATTCACGTTAACAATTTAAATATATAGTAAGCTATGAAGCGTCATTCAATATTTCGAATAATAAATGCGATTGTTATTTCAGCTGTTCTTACAGCTTGTAATAAGAGGAGTATTCATATGGATATGAATACTAAATGGACAATAAGATCCAGTTTTAGTGATGATAAGCGTAATTTCAGTATAAAAAGCGATAAGCTTGCTACTACTGCAAAAAGTCACGTGGGAGATACAGATTGGGCTTATGGTGAAAAGAAAGATAACTTTCCAGCTAACTGTTGGAAATGTAATAAGTTTGTACATGACGTATTGGAAGAATCAGGCATAACGCCACCTACAAGAACAGACTCTACTGGGACCTACCCTATAAGAGCTGCAGATTGGGCAAGTTCTAGCAGGATTAAAAATTGGGAATATAAAGGCAGTAACGAGACTTGGCAACCTGGAGACGTTATAGCAAAAGCGTTTGATCAACCCAATGAAAATGCTAGTGGGCATTGTGGCATTGCTGTCAGTAGTTATGAAGTTGTGGCAGCAGGTAGAGAAAAGGTTTACCTACGGGCTAATGACCCTAATCTCCCTAGAGGCGAGGCTACTGTAAGAAGGTATATGGATCAATAAGGTCTCATGTTTATTTGATGCTTTTGATGCTTTTATGAATCAAATGCTGTGCTTGCGTAAGAGAGCAAGACTAAGTAAATGATTATGACGGATTTAATTAATTAGTTATGCAAATAAAAAAAATCTCTTTCCTTTCTGTACTGTATTATATGAGCATTCTTTTTCCTATATACCATGCTATTGGCAGAGAGGATTTTATAAACTGGCGAGATTACTTATGTCATTGTCCTGATTATAAAAAACATCAAGAACCTGTTGATATTGCAGTGAATGGATGTAAGTGGGGAACATGCATTCACTTTTCAAATAAAGTGCTGGCCATAGAAGCAAAAGTTGGTTCTTGGAAGGAACCGGAAGATCTATTTCAGTCTCAGGATTTTGCAGCTATATACAATCATCCCTGTTACTACTGGAAAAACGCAATAGCTTACTTGAGTGATAGTAATCATTCTGAAAAACAAAAGAAAATAGCTATATATGGGCTAGAAAAATTAGGAGAGGATCATTATTTATCTTTTGCAAAAGCATGTTATAAACTTTATAAACAAAAACTATTTAGCGATTCCCTATTTCAAATGGTATTGTGTTTTGAGTTTTTACGGATACATCCACTAGTTATAGGGTATCAGAATGGTGCAATTGAATCTTTTTTAAAGAGAGTTCAGTTAGAAATAGGTACTACCACGCCTATTGCACTTCAAATTAAAAGAATCCTATCTGGTGAATTGCTAAAAGAGTGGAAGAAAAAAGGATTAAGTACTTATTACAATTACCGTTATCCTATTCCCATTCCTGAGATTATCCATAAAGCAAATAGAGAGCAGAAGAGGTTAAGGCCTGATTTCTATGGTGGAAGTATGCCTCATCCTAATTATATTCCTGATTTTTTAATGATTTTAGATCATCCAGATTATTACTATGAGACTGGAATAGAGGGTTCCAAGGATGATGCAATAGGATTTATAACAGATGCCTCTCATAATGAAGAGGAGAAACGCTTAGTTGTTTTTGCTATGCATCAACTTTCCCCTGAAGCATATGCCCATTTTATACGAAGCGTTTGTGGCGCTTATTATTGGGGTCACGTTTCAGTAAGATTAATGGAAGATTTACTGCACTGTAATCGCAGTTGCTCTACTCGTTTCAAATACCCTTTTTTTATATTAGACTATAGAAAAGAGTGTGTACAATGCGCCTTGGATGAATTTATTGCACTACCTACACTTCCCTGTGGCTTAAAAGAAATGGCAAAAAAAATTAAAACAGGTAAATTAGCTACTCCAGAAGAAATCGTTTACATGGAAGGATATAGAAAGTTTAGAGAAACACATTTCACGCTATATGAGACCATACCACCACGTAAAAGATCCTGTTAGTTAACATGCGTTCTGGAATAGCATTGTGGTGAAGTTAAATAGCTCTATGGTCATGACTAGAACGTGGGCCTTTTACGTTCCAAAAACTTATTGCCAGTTTCAGGCTGAGTAGCGAAAAGGATAGCGAAAATAGTACCATTTTATAGTGCTTCTATTGTATCCTTAATAAATACTATAATATCAGCTAAAACTTGATGCGCATAAATTATTCTTTCCCCACATTGTACAAATAGTGCAGGGTGTATGGCCACTAAGTTATGGGCATGAATAAGGTCCTTATAAACCTTACCTTTGATAGGCATACGAGAAGAATAGGGGGAAATAACAGACTCCCTATCTGAATTATTACACAGCTGGCTAGATAGGGCAATTAAGGTATCGTGTTTGCCCAATGGATCTCCGGTTACGTATTGGGCAAAGGCATGGTTTAGTCTTTCCACTGCTTCGATATGCTTTTGCATAGAGGGATGCATGTTAAATAGTTTTCCAAAATTATCCTGATAACTGCTAAGCAATACAATAGGGATCCCATAAGCCCCATTGTATATAAAATCATGCACTGCTTCTATACATTTACTTTCTGGATGTAGATCTTTTAACCCATACAAGGGAAAGGAAATATAAAAAGAGGGCTTTAAACAGGTTAATAACAAAGGCCATAGGCCTCTTGCTATGAGCACGCTATGTATCCAGCTTGGCTTATAGCCAACAAGCTGTAATCCCTCCTTTGCCTCAGATAGGAATCCTTTGACTTCCACAAGCGTACGTGTTAAAAGGGAAACCCCACGCAATGGCGCATTGATGAGCACAATACCATTGATATTTAGATGCTCTCTATAATACTTTCCTAAAATGGTTGCTAAGACCCCTCCATGGCTATAGCCAATGATGATAAGTGGAAAGTTTCTATAGTTTTGTTGATGGTATTTAATCGAAGCTTGTATATAGAGAAATACTTTTTTAGCCTGCTGGACAGTAGACAGATAAACAGAAAGCTGCCTTGCCCGGCAGGAAGGTTGTATGATCAGTATACCACTGCCAAAAGCAGAGTGCATGTTAGCTGCAATAGCCGATAATTCATCTATAGGCCCGCCTAATCCATGCAAAAGCACAACCGCAAAAAAAGGGCTCTTGTACATACGCATTGGAATACTACTATGATCCATGCTGCTTGATGCTCCTGCTTAACGCTTTACATTACTGTAAAACTGTAAATAAATGAAGTTAGTTAAACGAGCTAAAATAAAATATAGAAAAAAGTAAAAACAATACTTATGCTACGAACAGATTTAAACAGTAAGTATCCTTGTTATGCAAAAATGAGCTGTATCCTACAGCTTTCTCCTTGTAAAGATAGGCCCTTATTATCGGGTAAGTTACGATGTTCTATTATTTCTTGGGAGTTGGTAACGTTTGTAAGCTCTTGGCATAAATCGCTTGCTAAATCCATTCCTTCAATAGCCAATAGCTGAATAGGTGCTTTAATGGATAATTGTTGATTTGCTTTAGCCTTACGTACTAGGCCAACTATTTCCCTCAGGCATTGAACTTGATTGCGCTGTTCCTGCGTTAAAAGATCATTGAACGATAGAATCGGCCAATTGCCTTTTTGATGAATGGATCCTTTATGAGGGTAGATTCCCTGGGCAAGTTCTTCTGTAATATGCGGTATTATAGGCGCAAAAAGCTGCAACAAGCTATAAAAAGTATGATAAAGGGTAATCAGGGCGCTTTGTTGACCCGCTGAATCATCTTTTATCTCATTATAAATTCTTTTTTTACTTATCTCCAAGTAATCATCGCAAAAAAGAGACCAAAAAAACGCCTCCATTAGGGCAAGTGCGGCCGCGTAATCATACGTAAGAAAGCAATGCGCTACCTCCTTGATTAATAGAGAAAGGGATTCCAATAACCATTTATCTAGCGTATGGGTAATGGAATGGGCAGACAACGGATCGGTAAAGAAGCAATCCGATAGGTTGTTAAAATGTTGGGCAATAAACTTACCGGCATTCCACAATTTAGTAACGAGCCTCTTTCCATTTTTTACTATATTTTCCGCGTAGCAAGTATCGGCACCGAGCCGAACGGTAGCAGACCAATAGCGTATGGCATCGGCACCATAGTGAGCCAATACTGCTTCGGGCAATATAGTATTGCCTTTGGATTTAGACATTTTATTTAAATCTGGCGCTAAGCACCAGCCATGAATCATGATATTTTTCCAAGGGATCGTATTTTCATGCAAATAGGCCTTGAGCAGGGTATAAAAAGCCCAAGTACGTATGATCTCATGGGCTTGTGGCCTTACATCCATGGGGAATAGCTGGTTATGTCTGCTATAATCTATGTTAAATGTTTTATCAATGGCGTGCGTGGAAAGTTGAGGCGAAATACTACTGGTAGCCCACGTATCCATCACATCATACTCTGGTTCTACTTCTGCCCTACTATAGCCTACCGGCAAATCTTCCAATGGATTTACTGGTAACTGGTCTATAGTGGGTAGCAAAATCTTGCCTTCTTCCCCTGGCCGTTTGGAATACCAAACAGGAATAGGAACGCCAAAATAACGCTGCCGACTGATGCACCAATCCCATGAGAGATTACTAATCCATGTCGTTAACCTATCCTTCATAATAGGAGGATGCCATTGCAACGCATGCGCCTTAGCGAGTAGAGCCTCCTTATGTACCATAGTGCGTACAAACCATTGGGGAGTGGTCAGAATCTCTAGCGGAGCACCAGAACGTTCTGCGCATTTTACGGTTTGTTGGATAGCGGCTTGATGGGTTAATACATGCTGCTCTTTTAAAATCTGAACTATTTTTTCCCGTGCCGCTGCTACCGATAACCCTCGAAGAGGACCAGCATGGTCTGCCGTAATAATACCCTGCTTATTGAGGATAATAGAGGTAGGCAATTGATGCTGTTGCCACCATAGCATATCCGTTTGGTCTCCAAAAGTACAGCACATCACTAACCCGGTTCCTTTATCAGGCTGTACCAGACTATCTGCTAAAATAGGAACACGTATGGCAAAAATAGGGGTAATGGCATAGCTACCCGCTAAATATTGATAACGTGAATCATCAGGATGATAAAATAGCGCCACACAAGCAGGCAGCAATTCCGGCCTGGTAGTAGCAATGGGTAAAACTGCTTGCGTACCTTCTTGGTAAAACAGAACATGATGCATATAGGAGCTCCGTTCTTTTTCCTCTATATCAGCTTGAGATAAAGCTGTCCCATCCACAGGGTCCCATAATATGGGTTGCTCTTTCCGGTATATTTCACCTTTAGCTAAGAGCGCTAAGAAAGATAGCTGAGAAAGCTTACGAGATAGCGGACTAATGGTTTGATAGGCTAAGCTCCAGTCAACAGAAAGGGCCATAGCTTTAAAGAGTTTTTTAAATTTATCCTCTTCTATGGTAATGACTTTGTGGCATAAAGCAATAAAATCTGCACGGGACATATCTACGGCACGAATGCCTGATTGCTTTTCTACCAATCTTTCTGTAGGCAACCCATTGTCGTCAAATCCCATTGGATAGAATATATTTTTTCCTATCATACGCTGGAATCGAACGATAAAATCAACTTGAGAGTAGCTACAAATATGACCTATATGGAGCTGGCCTGATACGGTAGGGGGTGGCGTATCTACCACAAAAGTATTCTGCCGGTCAATTTTTGGATCCCAATTGTAAATTTTTTGTTCTTCCCAAAAACATTGCCAATACTTTTCGCGTTCTAAAAAATGATACTGTGCGGTTAAAGAAGCCATAAAACTTGAAGCTAAATTGATTCCTAGTAGCTAAAAGTATACTATATTTTTCTTTGTTTAGCCAAACAAAAAGTTTAATTACAAAGGCCGCCCACATTTATGCTTCCTTTCCATAAAGGAAGCATAGCCTAGCCATATCCTCCTATGCCTTTGTCCGGTCTGCCTCATGTTTTACTTCAGCTTCTGCTTTTAGTTTTCCTAAAGCTTTTACAGCCGTTAACCAAATCATAATAACAACTATAATCATAAGCACAATAGGCATACGAATATTCGCAATATCCCCCCCTCCAAATAGCGCAGACATCCCCATAATTAAATAGGATGCCAACGTTTTTCCCAAACGAGACCCTACCCCATCTACCGCCGCTTTTCCACGAACTTTGGTTTCTTCGTCCAACGGGATATAGACCGCTTCCTTAGTAGGATCGAATAAAACATATTTGACTGACTTCACAAATACTACATTATAAATCCCAACCAGCACAGACATGTACAAAGCCGTTATATGAAATTTTTGCAGAAACTTATCTAAGAAATCACCAAAACAGAGAAAGGTAAAAAATAAAAATGTCATCCCCAATGCGGCAACCGGTGTAGTGGAGGCAGCAAAAGTCCATCCTCTGTTTAAAATAGGCCGAGCAAAGAAAAAGGTAAACAAAATAGAAACCAAACCTACTGCAATCTGTTGATCCGCATAAAAGCCAGAATAAAGAGACTGATCACCGGTTGTAGCAACATATTTCTGCATTTGCGACTTTAATACACCTTCAAAAAGAGCAATAACCAAACCATATCCTATTACCAATACAGAAATTAACATAAGATACTTAGAACGAGCTAAAAATCTCATAGATTCCATAAAGGGCATCTTGATTTTTGTTTTTTTAGGTTTTTTTTCAACTTGATAGTAAGCTGGATTGGCCTTGATAGCAGCACTAAAGTATCTATACATTATCAAAATCAAACAAATGGCCCCAATTACGAACTTTAACCCTTGGTCAAAATTAGCGCGAACAGACTCTAGTTTTAACACTAATCCAGCCACAATACTTCCTAACGCAGCAAAAATAATTAAAAAGCTATAAAACCTTTTGGCTTGATTTATAGCAGTAATTTCATTTGCAAACGTCCAAAACACGACGCCTATGGCAAAAGTTCCCCATGCTTCAGCATGGATATAAAATAGGCCAATAGGCCAATGGGCAAGCATTTCCCATACGCCCTTAAGTCTGGGCCACTGCGCCCGAAAGGATTCTGAAAATTGCAGCTGTAAGAGCTCCTTATTAGGTAGTAGATAGGTAAGCGCAAAAACGAAAAACACTAAAAAATAGAGCATAACAGCATTGAATCTACCATCTCTGTCCATGGAACGACTAACCTTACCATAAAGAAGCGTAAAGAGAATCATACTAGGCATAACGCCCAACCCTTTTAGGAAATACATAGTGGTAGCACTAACACCTGAAAGCATATTCATGTCTTTAAGGGAACGTGTAAGTGCATAGCAAAAAGATATCAACAAAAAGATAAAAGCCATCGGGAAAAACTTACGCAATTCATGGCCATGAATAGGCCATAACAACCCACGTACCGTACCGAATTCTTGTTTAGAGCTCATTAAAATTTCTAAGTTTAGTTAAAAAATAAGTATTAAAAGTGCAAACAACATCCTACACTATATGCGAAGCCAAATAATTGGCTACGCCTTCCGGCGTAGCTTTCATCGCCTGGCTTCCCTTTACCCAATTGGCCGGACAAACCTCGCCAAACTGCTGTACATGTTGCCACATGTCTACTATACGAAGCACTTCCTCTACCTGCCTACCTAGTGGCAGATCATTCACCGCTACATAACGTATAATACCTCCTTTATCAATTAAGAATACACCACGGTATGCCACGGGCAATCCTGTATAAACCAATTGATTGTTTTCATCGCAATACCAGTTTCCTCCCAGGACACCGTAATTAGCGGCAATCGTCTTACTTGTATCAGCAACCAAAGGATAGGTTACACCCGCAATGCCACCTTTAGCTTTAGGGGTACGCAACCAGGCAAGATGCGTTTCTTCTGTATCGGTAGAACAACCAACCAATGCTACTCCACGCGCTAGGAACTGCGGTAAACTTTGCTGAAAAGCAAGTAGCTCAGTGGGACAAACAAAAGTAAAATCCTTGGGATAAAAAAAGAAAATAACTTCCTGCTTCCCTAAAAACTGCTCCAATGAAAAATCAGCTACAATAGCATTCCCCTCTATAACAGCAGCTGCTTTAAAAATAGGAGCCTTTGTTCCTACTACATTCACGACTATACTAATTTAAAATAAATGGAACCCACCCTACTGACCATGTTTGATAGGTTTTGCATGATAAGGATAACGATTAAATAAAAATCTAAAGACCTTGCTGGGGTAAATTTACATTATTTTTATATATAAACCATACTATCTTACCGTAAGAAAATAGGACAAACGTAATGTTAAAGCTTATACCTCTCCTTATAGCACCAAGGATAGCCGTTTAACAAATACAAAGGTAAAATCTAAAAGCCCACACGGTGGAGTAGTAGCTACTAACGTACCAGGAGCGGGGGTCGAACCCGCATGGCCAAAGCCACAAGATTTTAAGTCTTGCGTGTATACCGATTCCACCATCCTGGCAAAGACTATACAGCGAGCTTTCATGAATGATGAGCGAGAAACGGGACTCGAACCCGCGGCCCCGACCTTGGCAAGGTCGTGCTCTACCAACTGAGCTATTCTCGCTTATCTCTATTTATGTAACTCAAGCCAATTTAATCAAACATCCATTTTTATCAAAATAATTGTTCCTTTTTACAGCTATTTTTTACTTTTTAAGCATACCCTTAAGATCTCTTAACGTTAACAACGCGTCTAATGGTGTAAGCGCATCGATATCGGTTGCGGCCAATACAGCTTCCAGCTGATGCAAATAGGCGCTTCCCTCTTGTGGCTGTTTGCCTATTGTGTGCGCCAAAGGATCCTCCTCTCTCTCCTTTTGTGGGTGCTTTCTTTCGTTCCTAGTCGATAACTGCTGCAGTAGTAACGTAGCACGTTCCACAATGCGAAGAGGCATACCTGCCATTTGCGCTACATGAATTCCAAAACTATGCGCACTACTTCCTGGAGTTAATTTATGTAAAAATAATATTTTTCCTGCTATTTCTTCTACCGTTACGGTGTAATTTTTTACAGCAGGAAGTTCCTCCGCTAACGAGCTTAATTCATGATAATGTGTTGCAAAAAGAGTCCTAGCTTTATAGCGTGGGTGGTTATGTAAATATTCCACCAACGTCCAAGCAATGGCCATCCCATCATACGTACTCGTGCCTCTTCCTATTTCATCCATGAGTAGTAAACTACGGTCACTGAGATTATGCATAATGCTGGCTGTTTCTGTCATCTCCATCATAAAGGTAGATTCGCCTTGTGCTAGATTATCTGATGCGCCTACCCTAGTAAATAATTTATCTACCAGACCAATCTGAGCCAAAGTAGCTGGTACAAAGGAACCTATCTGTGCCATTAATACCGTCAACGCAACTTGACGTAATAAGGCTGATTTACCAGCCATATTAGGTCCTGTAATAATCATTATTTGCTGATCTGTCTGATTTAAGCAGACATCATTAGGCACATAGGAAGTCCCTACTGGCAACCGCTGCTCAATAACAGGATGTCGGCTTCCCTGCAGCATGAGCAACGCGCTATCTTCTACTATAGGCTTGCTATAACGGTGGGCACAAGCTTGCCTAGCAAAAGAAAGGTAAAGATCCAATTCAGCTAGCAATTTGGCATTTTGTTGAATAGGGAGCATATATGTGGCTGTCTCTTCTACCAATGCTTGATAGAGCTGCTGCTCTAAAAGCTGTGCTTGCTCCGCTGCATTTAGAATATTTTCTTCGTATTGTTTTAATTCCTCTGTAATATAGCGTTCTGCATTGGACAATGTTTGCTTGCGTATCCAATCTGTTGGGACCTTATCTTGATGGGCATGAGGGACTTCCAAATAATAGCCAAATACACGATTGTAAGCTACCTTTAAAGAGGGAATATGGGTTCGCTGACTCTCTTTCTGCTGCAATTGCACCAAGTAATCTTTACCTGTATGCACCATGGCACGCAAACGATCCAACTGATCTTGCACATGCTGTTTAATGATACCGCCTTGATTCGTAAGGAGGGGTGGGTTTTGCTCGATGGTATGCTGAATTTTTTGTACCAAAGTTTGACAATCATGAAACTGAATGGACCATTGCGCTAGCTCCGAAAAGGAGGTTTGCTGCAAGGCTTTTTGTATGGGTGGTAGCTGCGCTAACGCCTTGCTCAAAGCAATGAGCTCACGTGGATTAACCCTCCCTACTGCTACCTTCGCTATAAGCCGTTCTAGATCACCTATTTGCTTGAGCGTATCTACTAATAAGTCTGTTATAGTTGGATTATTTACAAAATGGGCAACTGTATCCAATCGTTTTTGAATAGCGCTCACCTCTTTAAGCGGGAATAGCAACCATTTTTTTAACAACCGTGCCCCCATAGGGGTAACGGTTTGATCCAATATATCAATCAACGCTGTGCCATTGGGCTGCTGCGGTACAAGTAGTTCCAAGGCCTTAATAGTAAAAGGGTCGAGCCAAACATACTGCTGCTCATCCAGCCGTACTATAGCGGTAATATGCTTGGTTTCTTTATGTTCCGTTTCTGCTAGGTAGTATAAAATGGCACCTGCTGCGATAGGGGCCGTAGCATAGTCTGCCATACCGAAACCTTTTAGGGAAAGGGTTCCAAAATGTGTATTGAGCAAATCATAGGCATAATCAATTTGAAATACCCATTCTTCTATCCCATAGGCGGCAAAATCATTTTGCGCAAAATCATCCCATATGCTTTGCTGCTTTTTATTAAAAAGCACTTCAGAAGGAGCAAAACGTTGTAATAATTGCCGTACGTAATCACGTGAACCTTCCGCTGCAAAGAATTCCCCTGTAGAAAGATCTAAAAAAGAAACACCCCATAGCTTTTTTCCAAAAGCGATAGCAGCTAAATAATTATTGGATTTTTTATCTAAAACAGCATCATGAAAAGAAAGACCAGGGGTTACCAATTCTGTTACTCCTCTTTGGACAATGCCTTTGGCTTGCTTTGGATCTTCTAGCTGATCACAAATGGCCACCCGACAACCTGCCTTTACCAGCTTGGGTAAGTAAAGATCCAAGGAATGATAGGGAAACCCTGCTAAATCTACACCAGCTGCCGAACCATTAGATCGCTTGGTTAGTACAATGCCTAAAATCTTACTGGCTTTAACGGCATCTTCTAAAAAAGTTTCATAGAAATCCCCTACACGAAAAAGCAATAAAGTATGGGGATACTTTTTTTTAATAGCTAAATATTGCCGCATCAACGGCGTTAATACAATAGGTTTAGACATAAATAACGTTCATCCAGATAAAAAATAGCTCCATATAATGGATAATAGCTCTAACCACAAGTAAGATTTGTTTTATACAGCAATATTGATATATTAAAAATAAGACGCATAAGACGCAAAGTAGGATTTATAATGCTTCTTCTAACATTTTAAACAGTTAATCCATATGATTTAAAAATATACAAGTTATTCCAATCCAAAATAGGAATGGGACACGTTTATAGAGAAGCGATGAAACTGAAAAGAGGGCTCTGCCTGTCTCAAAAAAACGTTTAATAACACAATATCAAAAAAATATACAATTTTAAATAACAATTGATAATGACAAAAGATAATAAAAAAGTTGATAGGAAAGGACTTATTTTCATAGGACAACTTACTGGCTGGTTGCACTACACGCGCGTATTGTGGATAGCATCTTTGGTTTGTCTGCTACAGGCAAGAACCTGTACCAGGGAAGGCTCACCTAAAACATCAGCAATAAAACTAGCAAGCGCTCGCTACCAGATAGAGAAAATTCCAGATATTAGCCAAACTACGCCCAAAAAAAACAATTACTTATATGAAGCGGTCAATGAAGGAGATATGGAAAAAGTTGAGGCGATCTTAGAAAGGATCATTCAGGAAAACAAGAATAATAAGGCAGATCGCTATGGTGATTTCCCAAACAATATAGCAAAGGATGGGTTAACAGCAGTAGGTTTAGCTATAAAACAAGGGAGGCTTAACATACTACAGAAACTCTTAGCATGTCCATACATTAACGTCAATGAGGCGGGGAACAAGGGTAAATCATTGGCCTATGCTCTTAGCAATAAGAAACATGAGATAGTCCAATATTTGTTAGACAATGTAGAGGCGCAGAAATTAGATAGTACGTCAGCATTGCCTAAAACAAGGCAGAACCCCCTACAGCTGGCTATTGAAACCAATAAGCAGGCAATCGTAAAAAAAATACTAGACAGAAATAGTAGCAATATAGATAAGTTGTGGTCAAAGGACACAAAAAATAGGACATTTTTGCATACAGCCGCCAGCTCCAACCAGCTAAATACCGTATTGAGCCATGCCTATCTAAAAAAAGATAAAAGCAGAGTCATTAAGGAACTCTTTGAAAAAGATTCAAATGGGGAGAGTGTATTAGGTGCTTGTGTGTTAGAGGGGGTGTTGCCACTACAGGGCAAAAAAGCTAAAAAACATTTCACCGATTTATTAACGTATATGGGAGGGGAGCTCAATGAGGAGAGAAAAGAAGAGATAAGAAGAGAGATCACTGCTCTATACGAAAGAAAAAGTATAGTACCAGGCAGAAAACTTACTAGAACCTATGGGGACGAACTACTCACTATTATAGATAGGTTTAATACCTAATTAACCATTGCAATGGGCAACACGAAGTAAAGGTATCCCTCTTTGCTATACAAGCAAAAGGGGGATACCTTCCATACCTTCCATACCTTCCATACCTTCCATTTTTCCAGCTGATAAGTTTATAAGCAAAGATGAGCGCGAAAGATTACGGCTACTGGGTTTATAAGCAAGAACTGAGCTCACCCCTAATAACTAAAGAACTAAGCTGCTGCTATTAAAGGTTAACAATCGCACATTGATGAGGCATAGCATATGCCCATGATGACCTAAACCCCTTAGTAGCTATAACCCATCACTTAACTGATAGGCTGGGTCAATATCAATAATAAAAGTTGATTGCGCATCTTGAACCCATTTTTGAAGTACTTGTTGCTGCTTTTCTTGTAGCAAACGATCATGGATTATGGCATAATCTTGTACTAAATTCATCGCATGTGCTTCCACTTTTTGTTTTACATAAAGCAACCGCCAAGCTGGCTTACGATAGTTATGGATAAATTGGGGCTTGGTTACTTCACCCACTTGAAGTCCTTCAACAGCAAAATATACTGCTGGGTCCAAGGAATCAACAGGCAGCAAAGCAGCAGAAATCCGCTCTTGCTCCTTGCTAGGGTCTGTTAAACTAGGTACATGCGGGTTATTTTTGTCTTCTGCATATTGCTGTATGGCAGCTTCCATGGTTAATGTACCCTGTACGATCTTTTCTCTAATTTGATTCAATTCTACCTCAGTAAGATCAATCTCCTCTTGCGTAGGGTGTACCATATGCAATATATGACGGGTATTGTATTGATTTGTATTACGTCCTAATAACTCTATGAGATGCCACCCAAAAGAAGACCATACAGGATCGCTTATGGCACCGACCTTAAGCGAAAGAGCTGCTGCTTCATAAGCAGGATCTAATGTACCCATGGCTACCCAGCCTAATGCCCCTCCATTAGAAGCTGAAATAGGATCCTCTGAATGTGCCTTGGCTAAAGCAGCAAAAGCAGTAGGATCTGCAACTAATTTCTTTTTTATGGCCAAAAGCTTCTGCTTGGCCGCCTCCAAATTAGCGGGTGCTACCTTCGGGTAAATAACCAGCTGCAATAGCTCAAAAGCAGTAGGATAGTAAGAACGCTTGTCTAGGGGTAATCTCTCAAAATAATCCTTCACTTCAGAGGGTGTAACTACCACCGGCTCTATAAGCTTGCGCTTTACTTCAGCCATTAAAGCACGTTCCTCCAAATCACCTTTTAACATCGCCCTAATCTGCTTAATAGGCCTATGGAAATGCGCTACAAGCTTCTCTTCAGAACCTGCTTGTTTGATCCAAACTGCTAGATAAGCATCACATTGCCGCTGAATAACTGCTTCCTCTACCTTGATCGCCTCTATACGTGCTTTCGCTAAAAACAATTTACTCAAAATTAACTGATGTAATAGATTTCTTCTTGCAGCAGGATCTGTTGCTTTTCCTTCAAGCTCTAATTGTGCACATAGCCCCTCTAAATCAGAATATAAGATCTGCTCTTCGTCCACAGTAGCAATCACTTTATCCAATAATAGCGTTGAAGCATGCCCCTGCATGAATAGTAACACAGAAGCAAAAAAATATACAACTAAACAACGTAATTTCTTTTTACTGAACATGAATAACACATGTATGGTTTTTTTTAGCTTCTCGTAAAAGATTAGCTTTAATCTCTTTAATAAGCTTTAACTTTCTTTTATGCAATATAATTGCTTTGATTCGATCAGCCACTACTTCTAATGGCGCGGTAGCCTTCTCTTCTGCTAGCTTATATTGATTTATCTTTAGTAAATAGAGGCATTTTCGATCGGCCGCATGAATAAATTTATTAGTTTTTACCACTCTAGTGGGATCATTACTGCCCAAGGGATAATAGTTCATTCGTGCTAAAATGGATTCCCATGAAACCCATTTATCTTCTTCTAATAAAGCCACCTGAGCATGACGCTTGCAATAATCCTTTAATTTTTTACGATCTGCAGCGCTGGATGATAGCATCCAAGACTTGACAGCATTAACACCACGGGTTCGTTTAGGGATAACCAGGAAAAGACCTTTTACTATAGCATGATTAAGCATAAAATCATCCTGCTTGCCCTTATAGTAAGCTGTGATTTCTTCCAAAGATACTTCATTATGCGAAGCACGCTTGACCCGATCATCTAAGAAATGATGTACCAATAGATCTTCCTTATAGGTAGCCACTTGCTGCTCTATTGCCGGCATAAGCTGCTGTTGAAAAGAAGAATGCTTCATACCTTCTGCGACCAACAGCTGCTTACACGCCCATGCTTCAGCATATCGGTTTATAGCTATATTCCTTTCAGAAGAATCAGCAGGCAACCCTTCCTCCACATCAGCAGCATATAAGCATTGCTTACTTACCTGAGCAACCAGAGAAGATGACTGCATATAGGGCATAGACCTCTTACTCCTGTAATAAGAGCGTATAAACACGCAACCTACCACTAAAATTAACCCAAAAAAAAACAACTTACGCACCACAAAATGCCCTCTTCTACTCCTTAGGAATTGTTTTTTTACTTTTTCTTCTCTGTAGCAGCCTTAGCAGGGGCCTTCGTATCCTTTCGATCGCCTACTACAGGTGGCTTGGCTTCTACTACAAGGGGCGCTTCTTTTTTTAGTCTTTCCAACACAAGCTCAGAAAGATCAAAAGATTTTTGAGCAAAAAGTAACACAGACTCCTTTATTCCTGAAGCTTCTTTAGAAAAAACAAAGGTATAGGAACCTTCCTCTGCAACCTTACGAATAACCTCTCGCATACGTGCATGAAGTGGCTCCATGAGCTCATGATGCTTCTGCTGAATTTTATGGGAAGCAGTCATACAAAGCTCTTGAACAGCCTCTTGTAACTTAGTTAGCTCTGCATGCCTCTGATTCTGCTGCGCTTGTGTAAGCTTATCCTTTTCCTCTTGAAAAGAAGCCATTTTTTCCTGAAATTCTTTATGTTTCGATTTAACTTGATTCTCCATTTGTTTGTCAAAACTCGTAAGATCCATTACACGCTTCTTAGCTTCTGGTAACTGCTCCAAAACATAACCCACATCTACATAGCCAATTTTTAAAACAGCCGCTGCCTTAGGAGCAGCTTCAGGAGCCACGTCAGCTTTTACGCTTGTCCGCATGCAAATAATCAGCACTAAAAAAGATAAAAATTTATAATTCATTCCGATGTAATTTAAATAGTTAAGTTAACATTAAAATAGTCATTTTAAGACCTAAACAATAAACACCCCCACCACTTCCCAAGCTATTGCCATTCAGCTATCCTTCTTTTGCCTGTTGCTATATCCTAATGTAAAATTCAATGATCCTTCGAAATTTACGAATAAATTTAATAAAGAAAAAAAATATATGCAAAAACACTCCCCCTAAACAGCAAGTAGGATTTATAAACCAACCACATTATTCCCTTCTGATAGCAATTTTTCTCCTTTGCTTATAGCTTGTTCAATGCCACCCACCAAGTTAAAAGCAGTTTCCGGCAGATGATCCAATGTGCCATCCATGATCATCGTAAAGCCTTTAATGGTATCCGCTATAGGCACAGACGCTCCCTTAATGCCTGTAAACTTTTCTGCTACATTAAAAGGCTGCGATAAAAAACGCTGTACTTTTCTAGCCCGATAAACCAGCTGTGCATCCGCTTCTGAAAGCTCATCCATGCCTAAAATAGCTATAATATCTTGTAGCTCTTTATAGCGCTGCAACATTTTTTTTACCCTATGTGCCGTATCATAATGCAGTTGCCCCACTATTTCCGGGCTTAACACCCTAGCAGTAGAATCTAAAGGATCTACTGCCGGATAAATACCCAAGGCAGCTATCTTTCTAGAAAGCACTGTAGTAGCATCCAAATGAGTAAAAGTAGTTGCAGGCGCAGGATCCGTCAGGTCATCTGCTGGTACATAAATAGCTTGCACAGAGGTAATAGAGCCGCCTCTAACAGAAGTAATACGCTCCTGCATAGCACCCATTTCTGTAGCCAATGTAGGTTGATACCCTACTGCAGAAGGCATCCTGCCTAATAAAGCAGATAGCTCTGAACCAGCTTGCGTAAAACGAAAAATATTATCAATAAAAAAAAGAATATCCTTGCCACTGCCCTCTTGATCACGGAAATACTCTGCAATAGAAAGACCCGTAAGCGCTACGCGTGCTCTGGCACCTGGTGATTCATTCATCTGTCCAAACACCAACGTAGCTTGCGAAGTTTTTAATGCTTGCGGATCTACCTTACGCAAATCCCAATCCCCTTGCTCCATAGCATGCCTAAAAGCTTCCCCATAATTAATGACCCCAGCCTCAATCATCTCACGCAATAAATCATTCCCCTCACGTGTTCGTTCCCCTACTCCCGCAAATATGGAAAGCCCATTATAAGACTTAGCAATCTTATCAATAAGCTCCATGATTAAGACCGTTTTACCTACCCCCGCACCACCAAAGAGACCAATTTTACCCCCCTTTACATAAGGAGCTAATAAATCAATTACTTTAATACCAGTATATAGAATTTCTGTAGTAGGAATGAGCTGATCAAACGCTGGAGCAGGCTGATGAATCGATCGCTTTTGATCTACTAGCGGCTGCTCCATGCCATCTATGGCATGACCTACTACATTGAATAAACGCCCCTTTACCGCATTTCCTACCGGTACTTGAATGGGCGCACCTGTATCTACCACTTCTAAACCACGCGTTAATCCTTCTGTGCTCTCCATTGCAATGGCTCGTATGCAATGCTCACCCAAATGCTGCTGACATTCTAACGTAACTACCTTACCAGAAGGCGTTTTGATATGCAGTGCATGCAATATGCAGGGTAAGGTAGCCGCTTCTTCAAAGCGTACATCAACTACAGAACCTATAATTTGAATTACTTTTCCAGCGCTGGACATTACTGCTTATACGTTCAAAGTGTAATAAAATTATAATCTACCCATTAAATAGCTCACACAACCACAAATGGGTAATCCTTACAGGCCATTCCACTCAACCCATTGTATGCCTTCTGCAAAATCTTTTATTCAATTTAAGGAAAAGAGTGAACTTTCACTACCTTTCCCTTACTGACGCCCATTAGGGGAGGGTAACTGTAGATAAAGATCGGCGTGAAACAAAAAAGAGACGATTTCTTGGCTTATCGTAGCCATAAATTTCCTAAACAAATGATACGCTTCAAATTTAAACGTGATTATAGGATCCTGCCTTTCATAAACCGCATTCTGTACCGATTGCTTTAAATCATCCATCACACGTAAATGGCTCTTCCAATGTTGATCAATGATATGCAGCACTACCACACAGGTTAAATGCTTTATAAGGGCTCTTCCTTGAGAAGCTAAAAAAACATCGGGATACGCTTCTGCCTTTACATAGGTTTTACCATCAAAAAAAGGAGCCGCTACCATGCTGCGCTGCTTACCTGTACGCACAACTCCCTGAAAAGAATGCCACAATTTGGTTTGAAGCGCTACCAAACGTTCCTGGTATAACTTGACTAAATAGGTATACAATTCTTCTATAAGGAGTGCCTTTTTTTTACCTACAAAAAATGACTCTGAGAAAGCAGTAGGTACACCAAACAAAGAAGCAAAAATAGGATTGAAATAATGGCTGTCTAACCTACTATCCTCATGCTCCACAATGTTGGTCACCGTATCATAGAGCATATGCATCACATCTACCTCTACCCCTTTCCCCAATAAGGCATGGGTACGCCTCTGGTATACCGCATTGCGATGGGTCCCCATTTCACTGTCGTACTCTAGCAACCGCTTGCGCATGGCAAAATTATTTTGCTCCACCTTTTTTTGCGCTCTCTCAATAGATCTACTGACTATACTATGCTGGATTACCTCGCCCTCTTCTAAACCCATTTTATCCATAATGGCTGCAATCCTATCAGAACCAAAGAGGCGCATTAAGCTATCCTCTAGCGAAAGAAAAAATTGAGAAGAACCAGGATCCCCCTGACGCCCTGAACGACCACGCAATTGCCTATCAACCCTCCTAGACTCATGCCGCTCCGTACCAATGATAGCCAACCCCCCTGCTGTTTTGGCTTCTGCCGTTAATTTGATGTCTGTACCCCGACCAGCCATATTTGTAGCAATGGTAACCGTACCGGATACGCCGGCTTGGGCCACTATTTCTGCTTCTTTTTGATGGTGCTTGGCATTTAAAATTTGATGGGGAATCTTGCGAAAAGAAAGCATCCTGCTCACTAATTCAGATATCTCTACTGAGGTGGTACCTACTAACACAGGCCGCTCTTGCCCAGATAAAGCAACTATTTCCTCAATAATAGCATTAAACTTTTCCCGTACCGTTTTATATACTTTATCCTCCTTATCTGCACGCAATAGTGGCTTATGGGTTGGAATAGTGACTACCGCTAATCCATAAATTTCCCAAAATTCTTCCGCATCCGTCTCTGCTGTACCAGTCATCCCCGCTAGCTTATCATACATATGGAAATAGCTTTGAAGCGTAATGGAAGCATATGTTTGCGTAGGTTTTTCAATGGGAACCCCCTCCTTTGCTTCTAATGCTTGATGTAAGCCATCTGAGTACCTGCGCCCCTCTAAAACCCTACCGGTCTGCTCGTCCACAATTTTTACCTCCCGGTTCACTATAATGTACGCTACATCTTTCTCAAATAGGGTATATGCCTTTAAAAGTTGATGCAAGGCATGAATACGCTGTGCTTTTGCTTTGTAGGTCTGCTGGAATTGCGTACGTATCGCTACACTTTCTTCCTGTTTCAAGGAAGCATCATTTTCAATAGCCGCTATATGCGCTGCTACATCTGGTAGTATAAAAAATTCAGGATCTTCCGCTTGTTCTTTCAAATAGGAAAGCCCTTTTTCTGTTATTTCCACATTGTTGTGCCGCTCATCAATGGAAAAGAAAAGGGGTTCATCTGCTTGAGGCATCATCTTTGCATTTTCTTGTAGGTAGTAAGATTCTACACTATCCAGCAGCTGACGAATGCCTTGCTCACTGAGAAACTTGATTAAGGGTTTGTATCTAGGTAATCCCCTATAGGCACGAAAAAGAGACAATCCTCCTTCTTCCTTTTTCCCGCTTTTTATTTTTTGCTTAGCATCTTGTAAAAACGCAATTACCAGCTCTTTTTGTAACTTATAAAGCTGGGCAACCTTAGGGGCTAATGCTTTATAGATATGCTCGTCACTCTCCTCCACAGGACCTGAAATAAGCAAAGGGGTTCTGGCATCGTCAATGAGCACAGAATCTACTTCATCCACAATAGCAAAATAATGCTCCCGCTGCACCAAATCACTCGCATCTGTAGCCATATTATCCCGTAGATAATCAAACCCAAATTCATTGTTGGTGCCAAATATAATATCTGCTTGGTAGGCATACTGCCGCTCTGTAGAATAAGCAGGATAGCAATCTATACAGGCAACCGTTAATCCATGGAATTCAAAAATAGGTGCTATCCACTCTGCATCTCGCTTAGCTAGGTAGTCATTGACAGTAACCACATGAACTCCCTTCCCACTCAACGCATTTAAGAAGGCAGCTAGCGTAGTAATAAACGTCTTTCCTTCACCCGTAGCCATTTCAGCTATTGCCCCTTCATGTAAAACCATCCCGCCTATGAGCTGAACATCATAGTGCACCATTTCCCAAACCAGCTGATGACCCGTAACGTCCCATCGATTTTTCCAAATAGCGTGCGCACCCTTTATAAGGGGATATGACTTGCTGGCAGCTACTGCCCGATCAAAATCAGTAGCTATCACCCTTAATTGTTCGTTATCCCTAAAACGACGTGCCGTCTCTTTGACTAAGGCAAATACAGCTATCAATACCTGATCTAATACCTCCGCTAAGGCTAACTTATGCTCCTTTTGTAGGCTTTCTAGCTGCTTATATTGGTCTTCCTGCTGATGAACCAAGGTAGAAAGATCCGTTAGCTGCTCCTCCGCTGCTATAGCTTGCTGTACACAAACCATAGCAGACTCAATAGGATGCAAACGCCCCTTTATGGTTTGACGAATTTTGATTACCTCTTCACGTAATTGATCATGAGAAAGGGAATGTAAGCTTTCACAAAATTTATTAATTTCTTTTACTTTTTGTTTATAGCAGTGGATTCTTTTTTCCTTAGCTGAAGTAAAAATCTTAGAAATAAAGCGTTTTAACATCCTTGTCCTTAGTATGATAATGGTGTGGCACGGTAAGGTGGTGATGAGAGGATTTGAACCTCCGACACACGGATTTTCAGTCCGATGCTCTACCAGGCTGAGCTACATCACCAACAAAAATTATTATGTTACTAACTTATTTATAATTACCTGACCGTCAATTTACATATTTTAACCTACTTCGCCAAATCAGGGAAGCCTGCTGCACTTACAGTAGGCGTTATACGCCGATTGCAAACGGACATACTATTATAACTCTATTTAAAATAAAAAAGATCTTTTATATTAGTTTAGTTTTAGTAGTTTCTATCTATATTTTTATATACAATGGGGAAAAATTTAGTTATCGTTGAGTCACCTGTAAAAGCAAAAACTATCGAGCGTTACTTAGGGAATAATTACCAAGTAGCTTCTTCTAATGGCCATATTAGAGATCTTATTAAGGGAAACCATGCCATAAAAATTGAGGAAGGCTTTTTACCTATTTATGAAATCAGCCCTGGAAAAGAAGGGGTCGTACGCTATCTTAAAAAGCTATCCAAAGATTCCGCTTTTATCTATCTAGCAAGTGATGACGACCGAGAAGGGGAATCTATTTCTTGGCATCTTAAGGAAGCACTTGAGCTAACAGATACCCAAGTGCAACGCATTGTATTTAGAGAAATAACCCAAGTTGCCATTACCAATGCCCTTAAGCAGCCACGTGCGATAGATCTAGATTTGGTAAATTCCCAACAAGCCAGACGTGTCTTAGATAGGCTGGTTGGGTTTGATTTATCCCCTTTGCTATGGAAAAAAATCAAACCAGGCCTTTCTGCTGGTCGCGTACAGTCTGCTGCAGTAAGAATGGTAGTAGAGCGGGAAAGGGCTATTAATGCTTTTGTTGCAACGGCAAATTTTGCCATATCTGCTTTTTTTATTTTACTAACCGGACAGCTGCTTAAAGCAGAAGGCTCCGAAAAATTTAAAACAGAAGAAGCTGCTTGGGCATTTTTAAATAAATGCCAGCAGGCTCTTTTTTCTATTAAATCATTGAATAAAAAAGCATCAAAACGCTCTCCCTCCCCCCCTTTTATCACAGCTAGTTTGCAACAGGAGGCCAGTAGAAAATTGGGCTATACCGTAAACCGTACCATGCAATTGGCGCAAAAACTCTATGAAACTGGGAAAATCTCTTACATGCGTACAGATTCTGTAAATCTTTCTGAACATGCTTTACAACAAATTTCCCATGAAGTAACGGAATCTTATGGCGCCGTCTACGCTCATACCAGAACCTATACCACCCAATCATCCACCGCACAGGAAGCACATGAAGCCATACGGCCTACCGATTTTTCAGTAAAGGTTGCCAGCAACCACCGGGATGAACAGCGCTTGTATACACTCATTTGGCGTAGAGCAATGGCTTCCCAAATGGCCGATGCACAAATAGAAAAAACCATTGCAACCATTCAAATTTCTACCACGGATCAATGCCTTATAGCGACGGGGGAAGTGCTACAATTCGAAGGGTTCCTAAAGGTTTACGCAACGGATAAAGAAGAAGAAAATGAAACAGAGGAAGAAAATAAAAAAATGTTACCTCCTTTATCCATTAACCAACCTTTGCCATTAGAAAAAATGGTAGCCAGAGAGCGTTTTTCACAACCACCTGCACGTTATACGGAAGCTACCTTGGTAAGAGATTTGGAGGAAAAAGAGATTGGCCGCCCTTCTACCTATGCACCTATTATTTCTACCATTCAAAAAAGAGGCTATATTACTTTGGCCTCCCGCGAAGGAATCCCACGTAATTACAAATTATTAACGCTACAAAATAACCACATTAAATCCGAAACTTTAACAGAAATTGTTCGCGCAGAAAAGCAAAAGCTTTTTCCAACTGATATCGCAGCAGTAGTAAATGATTTTTTAGTTAAGCATTTTTCTGACATTACAGATTATAATTTTACAGCAGAAATAGAGAAAGAACTTGACAAAATTGCACAAGGTACTAAACGCTGGAATCAGATGTTAGCCGAATTTTATGGTACCTTCTCTCTTAAAGTACAAGCTACCGCCAATATCGATAGATCTACGGTAAATTACAGCAGAGACTTGGGCAAAGATCCAAATACAAATGCTTCGGTAATTGTTCGGCTAGGGAAATATGGACCATTGGTTCAGCTGGGTAGCGAAGCAGACGGGAAGGAGGAAAAAATCCGTTTTGCAGGATTACGACCCAATCAACGAATGGAAAGTATTACCTTAGAAGAGGCATTGGGTCTTTTTAAATTCCCTAAAACAGTGGGTCTATTGGAAGATCTGCCCCTATGGGTAAACATAGGTAGATTTGGCCCCTATATCAAACATGGGGAATTGTTTTATGCATTAGATAAAAACGATGACCCCTTGCTCCTAGAGGAAGAAAGGGCTATAGAAATTATTCAAGCCAAACGACAAAAAGAAAAAGAAAAATTACTTAAAGTTTTTCCTGAGAACCCAGAAATACAAATCTTAAATGGAAGATGGGGGGCCTATATCAAAAGCAAAGAAAAAAATGTACGCATCCCCAAAACAATTGAGGATCCTAAACTACTTAGCTTAGAAGATTGCTTAACACTTATAGAGGCAAGCAAGGCAAAAAAAATATAAACGCCTCGCATCTACTCAACCATACATAACCGTTCATCATTTATTGCAAACGTATCAGAAGAAGCACACTTTTATTACCGGTACAATGTGCTGTATTAAAAAAACATCCTCTCTATAACCTATATAGCTACTATATTCCATATCCATACAAACAATTTTTTTACCAACTGAAATTATTTATATTAATTAAGGGGAAGATAAGAGCGGAAGGAGAGAAAATAAGAGAGAAAGGACGTATAAACCATATAACTTCCAGCTATAAAATAAGTTTTATTTATAGCTGATTATTTATAATTAACATCACTATATTATTTATTTATGAAGCATAACAGTAAGGGGAATATAACGGGTATGCTGTATGTCCTGTTATTCTATTGTATAGGTTTAGATGAACTATCGGCTACTCGGTCCATACAGGATGAAAAGCTTATGACTAAGATTGCCTATAATTACCTTAGATCCTTTGCTACTGCACAGAAAACAGCCCCCACCCATCCTTTAATAGCTTCTGTACAGCAACCCACCAAGCAGAAGCAGCTACCTTTAGGAGAAGTAACGTTAGCTGAAAGTACGCAACGTAAAGTGGTATTGCGTACTTTATTTGCTGACCTTGCTATCAACCAGATAGCAACAGATAAAGATCTTTTAAATCACAACGCTTGGCTTGATTTAGCTTTATTTTGTGGAACATCTAGTAATCCATCGCATCATTTATTAGCCTCTATCAATAAAACTACTACCGTATTAGGGGAATGCGCATTGGCTACCTTATTGGCTACGCCAACAAGCGACCTATCCATTCTATTAAACCGCCAAGAAATGGTCAAATTGCTCGTAGAGCAACCAGACTATTTAAAAGCTTTACAAGAGGTATTGGTATCCTATCGTAAGGTAGAGCCTCGCTTACTTAGCTTCTGGACTAGTACAGATCCTCTCTATACCAAGGAATGTCGATCCTACATGCAGAATCATTTTATTTCTGATAACATTGCAATAAATAAAAATGCAGCTAAACTGAATAAACGCATTACTTTGAGAAACTTCAGGGATATATATGCAGAATACGTACTGATTCCTGCAATAGGCGTTGTATTTTGTGGTAGCCACGCATTAATGACTAGCTTTACCAAAGGGGGATTCGTACAATCAGATCTAAAATCAAGTTTTGCCTCCTTACCCTTCTTCGTCCCTTTGTATTCTATCGTAGATGTTACCCGTAACTACCTACGTACCGATGGCAAGCCACAACTTTGGCCCTTTTTGGGCAGTGCTGTTATGCATGGGTTAGCTACGTGGCGCGTGTTTCGTAGCATAAAGCGTTACCAAGAATATAGTACGGTTTTTCGCAACCTGGCTACTCGTCTGCAAGATGTACAATGCCTCTTACAGACTATGCAATCACTAAATAATATTGTAATAAATAATCCAGCATTGGAAACGGTGTACGGCAGTTCCTTAAAAGAAATAAGGCAATTGTTACTAACAAGTCAAACGAAAACTGAACTAGGCACCATGGTAAGCAATTTGTTGAACATAAAATTCGATAACTGGCCTTATATCATGGGAAATGGCGGTAAATTGCTGGCTACTTTCCATCTCTTTGAGGCATACAAAAATCATTTACAACCTGCTATGTATGCATTGGGAAAGTTAGATAGCTTAGCGAGCATAGCTATGGTAATAGCGCATGCCCATGCCAAACATCCTAAACATAGCTATACTTTTACAAAATTTCTAAATCGTACGCAAAAAGAGAGCCCCTCTATACAATTTCATGGTATGTGGAATCCGCTGCTAAATCCTGAAACAGTTGTAGATAATGAAGTGGAAATGAATGCCAATGAAACACGCAATATGGTACTCTGTGGCCCTAATGCAGGTGGAAAATCTTCTTTTCTCTCTGGCGTTGCCATCAACCTCTTGCTTAGCCAAACTTTTGGCATTGCAGCTTCGAAGCAGGCAACCATAACGCCCTTTAACAAAATTATAACTTACATTGGAGTAGGGGATGATATTGCAAATGGTTCTTCCCTTTTTATGGTAGAAATGGATCGCATGCATCACTATATTCACATGTTAGCATCCTCTAAGCCAAATACATTCATCTTTTCCGCTATGGATGAGCTTTTTTCTGCTACTAATCCGGTTGAAGGTGCTGCTGCCGCCTACAGTACCATTGCCTGTATAGCTAAATATAGCAATGCATTGCATATTGTTTCTTCGCATTACCCTATGGTAATGGGATTGGAATCTAAGATCAAAGGATGTGGAATTAGAAATTTTAAAGTATTTGTAAAAGAAGAGAGAACAGATGGCAAAAACAAAAAGCTACAGTATACCTACAAAATTGTACCCGGTGCAGCTACCCAAGCAGTTGCCTTACAATTGCTTGAACAGGAAGGATATGATAAGACAGTCCTAAACCAAGCAAGATATATGGTACAGTACCCAGAAAGATTTCATAATTCTTTAAGGAAAGTCAAATAATCCCCTATGATGCACACAACATGATCTTAAAAAGTTCCCAAGAAACATTATTGGATACCGCTTATAAATTATTAGATTATGCTGGTAATCAAAAAGTGTTCTTGCTAGAAGGTCCTATAGGATCCGGAAAAACAACTCTAACGAAGGCACTATGTACGGCACTAGGATATACAAACGCACAAAGTCCTACTTTTACGCTTGTTCATGAATATAAAACAAGACATGGGCATCCTATTTATCATTTTGATTTTTATCGCATCCATGCACTACAAGATGTGATAGCATTAGATTTGGAATATTATTTATTTTCTGGTTATTATTGTTTTATAGAATGGCCTTCCAATATCAAGCCTATTTGGCCTTCCTGTTATGTACTAATTAATATAGAAATCAAAACAAATACAAGTAGAAATTTGACTTGTCATACTATTGCTCCCTTATAGGGAATACGTTTTTTATTTAATTTGTCTTAGTTATTGCGTATCTTGGGATTAAGGGGGGAGTTGGGTCTACTATCCCCCTACAGGCCATTGTTAGGCTTTACTGTTAAAGACTACTTTAATTAGGGAAGAAAACCATTAGTTATTATAATGCATTATCATTATGAAAAGAACCTTTCAACCATCACTTAGAAAAAGAAGAAATAAGCATGGCTTTAGGGAACGTATGTCAACCGCTAACGGACGAGCCATACTAGCAAGAAGAAGGGCTAAAGGGAGAACCAAATTAACCATCTCTGATGAATCTAGACATAAAAGATAATATTGAATGCTAATAAACTATCTCGTAGTCTAGTCAATCATAGATTGACGAAACATGATCGACTAACCAACCGCCAGCATATTAAACTGCTTTTTGAGGAGGGTAGCTGTCTAAAGTTTTATCCTTTTAAAGTTTTTTTTATAAAAAAGGAAAAAAAGCATTTTTTATGCAATCAAATGCTTTGCGCTGTTCCTAAAAAACACTTCTCTTCTGTTGCACGCAATAGAATCAAACGTCTACTTAAAGAAGCTTATCGCCTGCATAAACATATACTTGATCGCAGCTCAGAAATGGTTGAAATTAAATTTGTCTTTTTAATAGGATATGTGTATACTGGAGGCTACCATAAGCTCTCTTATTCTGTTATAAGGAAATGTGTAACTGCTTCATTATACCAGCTTAGGACTTTGCTAAAACAGGGTCAATAGCTTTAAAAATAGAAAAACATGTATGTAGTAGACCTTATTATATTATTGCTTTTTTTCTTGATAACTATAAAAATCAGTATACCTATTCTCTTCCGCCCCGTTACCTTATCACAATATGCAGTAGGCCCTAAAGGATTTTCCATAATTAATCTTATAAACACTATCATAACCATATCTTATGGGGTTCGTGGTTTTTATTATACGAATAATGAATGGGTTATGTTAACTTATATGATAAGTCTTCCCATTAGCTATTTCCTGATAAGTAATGTGCTATCCTCCCGGTTTCAACTTATTTTGAAGCAGCATTCAGTAGCCGAAATAATGGGTAAATTATATAGTAAAACCATTCGTAAAACGGTAGCTATAATTGGGCTGCTTCATAATGTAGCATTTGTTTCCTGTCTACTTAGCGCACTCACCAAATTTATTAACGTTTTTTATGAGATTTCAGAATTCTACAGTCTCTTCATAGCACTGATCTTCATACTATTTAACAGCGAATGTGGTAGAATACAAAAAGTATCTACACTACGAGAAATGATTCGTTGTGTCATGCTTACCTTACTATTACCAGTAATAGTTTTAGTTTTATGGAAAAAACTGATCGGTCAATATGGTAACGACCTAAAATCCCCTACCAAAGCCTTTCAAACAATATGGAATACGCTAACCAAAACTTCTACCTTACCTGTCTCTCATTGGTCCTACATCGGTCTCCTCATCGGGTTCCTTACCATTTTCTCATTGCCTAATTTATCACCTCCCCAAATGCAGCGTATTTTAATTGCTGAAAATGCTGCTCAAGTCAAACGTTCTTACAATGCAGCAGGCTGGTTCCTATTAGGTATTAATTTATTTTTATCATTTGTTTTTCTCTTGTTTAGAGCAAATAAAATAACATTATTCGATCCTAACTTAAAGAATTTTTTATCCGCCTACCCAGGGCTAAAGGAGCTATTTCCCATAACTGTTATATTCCTACTTGCTAATAAGGCAAGCGCTTATTTACATTCATCCGCTGTTTTACTTGTAAACGATCTAAAGATTTACCTAGGTAGTAAGGATAAGCAAACAGTAATGCATTTTAGCCCCTATACTATGCTAACAGGAATGGTCGCTGCATTATTTACCTACTATGGTACAATGCATATTTGGCTTATTGTGATCTATTTATTTAGAACGACTGTTAACATTCCTTTGTGTATCTCGTTAATAGGGATATGCTTACACCCCTATGCTATTATAACGGGTATACTAGGAACTACCGTAGCGACCATTGTATTCCAATGGTCGCTACGGTCTACAGGAGATTTGCTTACTAATGTAATAAAAATAACAGGTATTTCCATACTTATACATCTGATTGTACTTACTATTGCTCAAGTTTATTTTCAACGATACAAGCAACAAACTAGCTCGGAATACTGTAGAAAAATATTAACCCTACAGGGAACTACGCATATACTAGCATCTTGGAAACAAAAAGCTATCTCCATTTTACGTCAATTGATGAAATGTAGCTATTGGGAACAGCTTCAAAAACAGCTACCAAAAGATAATCTACCTTATTTATTTTTTAGTTTTTATATCATTATTACAGGGTATGGTTTTTTCTATACCCTTCCTTTTAACTCTAATTCTATATCATCTATATGGGATAATGATTTAGAAATTTTAGTTTTTTTTCCTAGTCTTTTTGTAGCTACTTTCTTTTTATTCTATGTATCTACACCACCTAATCCTTATTTAAAAAATATAGCTACCATTCTATGGCCATTAAGCAATGGCTATTTTCTTTTTATAGTAGGAGCCAAAATGTTGATAATGAGTGGATTTAATTACATATCTGTAGTTACTCTGATGCTCAACTTCTATTTATCTATTCTTATTACATCTTTCCCAATAATTATTATAAGCTGTATCATTACGCTACCATTTTTTTCCTGGCTATTATCTTCTTATGTGAAGGATCCTACAATAAACATAGAATGTTTCTGGAATCAGAATAGCAAGTTCATGTTTATCCTACTGATTCTATCTGTTTTAATTGGCACCTTGTTTTACTATAAGAAACGCTTATATAAGTTGATTGCCACTATACAAGAGCTAAGCAATATACAAGAAATACAAAATACACGGCAATTCTTTAGCAAACAACATATAGAGGCATTGGCCTATGAAAGTAGTTACGTCCTAACAGAGCTACATCAGCGGCTTGTGCATTTAATTAAATCACAAGAAACAGACGCTATCCACACCATTAAACAGCAAGCGCTCAAGCTAAATAACTATTTTAACAGCGTATTTACCCACTTAAAGCATAACTTCTACCTTACCACCAATTGGATCAGTACAGATAAACTATTAGAAGGATGTTTTGATAAAGTTAAAATTAACAATATATACAATATACCTTATGTCTTACTCAATACAGAGCACCTTTACATACATTGCGATATAGAACGTATAAAACAATTAATAACCAACAGTATACACTCTTGCATACTATACAAATCTCTCCATCTAGAAGAAAAAAAAGATATTTTTATCTATATAAACGACACACAATTAGCTTATCAATTAACTCTTTTGCAGGGTAAAAGACAAAAAATAGATGCGATAAGCTTCAGCATCACTACGTATACCCAACAGCCCACTATACTTCCTCTCTATAAAGTGATTGAAATGGCAGATATACAGATATTAAACAAAGAAAAAGATAAAATAGATTATGAGAACCAATGTATTATAAATACACATTATGGTTATTGCGAAACAACCTATTCAAATAGGGAAGTGATGCATCTATTCGTCCTCCCTGTCAACATACAAGACATTACAAAAGCATTTGCTACTTTTTCTCCTGTGGTCTATACGCAGCGATTAAGTCCTATAAACAAGGATGAAGAAGCGGTCTTTGTCAAAAAATTACGCACTTATCCAAAAATCAATATTCAGGAAATCATGTCGGCGCTTCAACTGATTAAAACATATTATGCTACACAAAAAAGAGAAACTGGAGAACCTTTCTACTTACACCCCGTATCAGTTGCTGCTATACTTTCAGATTTAACAAAAGATCAAAATATTATTATGGCAGGGCTCCTGCACGATGTGGTACAAAATACACCCCTTACAGAAGCTGGTCTGACTACTCTAGTTGGAGAAGCTATTTCGCATATTATATCTGAAGCATATTTTATACATAAAAAACTATTAACCACTGATGAAAATGATTATCTATCTTATATTCACTCTTTACTTAATACACCCAACCACGCATACCGTTCTGCACTTTTGGTTATGTTAGCAGACGCATTGCACAATGCGCAAACGATTCATGGGCATAATATTGAAAAGCAAAAAAAGAAAGCCCATTTAATTAAAAATTTTTATGTCCCATTAGCCAAACAAATGGGGTTAAATCCCTTAGTAAAGAAATTACAGCACTATGCTAATAAAGTATTATAATTTGGTTACCATAAAAATTAGATCTATATCAAGATGCACATAACTTTTTTAAACTTTTGACTTCATGCATTTAAACGGTAAAATTATACTTATCACAGGCGGTACTAGGGGTATAGGTAAGTCTATTGCACTTAAATTAGCAGAAGCAGGTGGACAGATTGCTTTTACCTATTTTCGCTCAAGATCAGCAGAAGTAGAAGAATTGGAGCAAAAATTACGTTCATTTGGCGTAAAAAGCAAGGGGTTTCATTTGGATGTTTCTGATTTTGCTACTACTACCCAAATAGTAGATAGTATTATAGAAACATTTGGTGGACTAGATGTATTAATCAACAATGCAGGCATAACAAGAGATAACTTATTGTTACGTATGACAGAGACAGATTGGGATACGGTATTAAATGTTAACCTTAAATCTATCTTTAATACGGTTAAGGCTACAACAAAAACTTTTCTCAAACAGCGCAGTGGATCTATTATCAACATTTCTTCCGTAGTAGGTATACATGGCAATGCTGGTCAAGCCAATTATGCTGCCGCCAAGGCAGGCATAATTGGCTTGACCAAATCCCTCGCTTTAGAACTAGGGAGCCGAAATATACGGGCCAATGCTATAGCGCCTGGCTTCATTCAAACGGCTATGACAGAACATCTTACAGAAAGTCAAATAGAAATATACAAATCCAAAATTCCACTTAATCGATTAGGTCTTCCAGAAGAGGTAGCCAATTGTGCGCTCTTTTTAGCTTCTGACGCTTCAAGTTACCTTACAGGTCAAATAATACAGGTAGATGGAGGCATGTTTACCTAAAAGGCTAGACAGCATTGGGCATACTATGCAAAACAGCCATGGAAGGGGCTATTTTACGAACCAATCCCTGTAATACATTGCCTGGTCCACATTCAACAAAAACCGTCATTCCATCTTTTACCATCTGCTGAATGGTAGCAGTCCAATAAACAGGTGCCGTAAGCTGCTGCAACAAATGTTGCTTAATCTTTTCAGGATCGGTAACAGGTAGCCCTGTAGCATTTTGATAAATGGGGCAAATCCCTTTAGAGAAATCTACAGATGAAAGCATAGAGGCAAGCGCTTGTTGGGCACTTTGCATAAGAGGGGAATGGAATCCTCCTCCTACTTGTAACGGTATAAGCTTCCCTCCTGCCTCTTTCAGGCTAGCCATCACTAGGTTTATACCTGACTCATTACCAGAAATAATTATTTGACCAGGGCAATTATAATTAGCAGGCACAACTACCTCTTGCGTAACAGCTGCACAGATTTCTTCCACTATCTTATCTGTTAAGCCCAATACTGCAACCATTTTACCAGGTTCAAGCTGACAAGCTTTTTGCATAGCCTCAGCGCGCACCATTACCAACCGCAAGCCGTCTTCAAAAGTGAGCACACGACTGGCTACTAAAGCAGCTATTTCCCCCAAAGAATGACCAGCAACTGCTGCTGGATGAAAAGAATCCATTACAGAAACCGTAACAATAGAATGGACAAAAATAGCTGGCTGGGCAATGGTAGTTTTTTGTAAATCTTGAGCAGAACCTTCTAGCATGAGTTGGCTAAGTTCTAAATCTAAAAGCTGATCGGCTTTGTCAAACATACGACGTGCTCGGCTACTATAATCGTACAATGCTTTCCCCATTCCTACATGCTGGCTACCCTGACCAGGAAACAAATAAGCTCTCATTACAGCGTTGTTTTATATAAGATTGATTTACCCTGCCAGGCATTAGGCAGTAGCTTTGTTTGAGCAATATTTACATTGCTTTCCAGGCTGATACTGCTCATCTAAATCAGCTGCCGCTAAAGGCATCCGGCAACCATAACAAAGAAGCGTATCACTCTCTGCTAACCCCTGCTTCAACGCTACCCTTCTATCAAATACAAAGCACGCCCCTTCCCACTTTGTTTCACTTTCTGGAATATGGGCTATGTATTGTAAAATACCACCGCTCAATTGATAAACTTCCTGAAAACCAACCATACACATATAAGCAGAAGCTTTTTCACATCGAATACCTCCTGTACAAAAAAGGGCAATGGGTTTCTGCTTATATGCTGTTAAATGCCGGTCCACAAAGGCTGGAAATTCACTAAAATAGGTAGTATTGGGATTTAAAGCAGCTGTAAAACTACCTATTCGATGTTCGTAATGATTGCGCACGTCAACTATAAGCGCTGCTTCATCTAATAGGGCATTCCAATCTTTGGCTGAGACATGACATCCCCGTAACTGCATGGGCTGTGCAGCTGCGGCTTTGGTCATAGTGATAATTTCTTTCTTGATCCTAACTTTTAAACGACAAAATGGTTTAACCGTTGCTTCAGAATATTGATAAAAGAGATCTTGAAAGAATGGTATAGTTTGTATTTGTGCCATTGCCTGCTCTAATGCAGTTGGCAGGCCAGCAATCGTACCATTAATGCCTTCCGGAGCAATGAGCAGTGTCCCCGTTAGGGACCGACATATGGTTTGTAACTGTTGCTGTAAAATAGTAAGATTGGTTAAGGAAATAAACTTATATAACGTAACAACTTTAAACATAACCGTATAGAAATTAAGGCAGACCCCTACTGATTAAACACTGCTTTTTAACTTTACCACCTAAATGATGAAATAATAATATCAAGGCTAAATTTAATTAAATTTTAGCTTAATGTAACAAAGTGGGCTATACCTTCTAGTCAATTTAATGGACGAGCTACCGTAAAGCGCTTACCCGGCAAAGCATGTAGCAATCCTTGTAACTCGAGAGATAATAGGGCTATATGCAATTCTCCCAGCGGCAATGCTGTAGCGGTTAGAAGGACATCTATTGCTATAGGGTCAGAGGTTTGTTGATATTGTGCTAGAATAAGTTTTTCCGCAGGGGTTAATGCGTACGTTGCATACCTATCCCTTTTGGGTACAGCTTCAACATTCCAATTCATGATATACGCCAAATCATCCATATGTGTCAACAGATGTGCTTGGTTTCGCTTGATCAATTGATGGCATCCTGCAACCGTAGCATTGTCAACATTGCCTGGAAGGGCAAACACCTCCCGATGGTAGCTATTGGCATAATAAGCCGTAAGCAATGCACCACTTTTTTCTTTTGCCTCAATCACTACGGTCACATCTGACAACCCCGCGACAATTCTATTGCGTGCTACAAAAAAGTAATTCCTTATACCGCTGCCCATAGAATATTCTGTTAGCAGTCCACCATTACATGCCACTATTTTTTTAGCTATTTGCCTATGCGAAACAGGATAGATATTGTCTAAACTACTGGGTAACACAGCTATTGTGGGCAACCCCATTGCTAAAGCTTCTTTATGTACTTTTATGTCTGTACCATAGGCAAGCCCACTCACTACCAAAGGTTGATACGGATGCAATTGTTCTAAAAATTTAACGATCATCCTTTGTCCGTAAAGAGAGAGCTGCCTTGTGCCAACTATGCTAATTATCCGCTTGTTATTGAGTAGTGTATTACCTTGATAGTAAAGCAAAGCAGGACAATCTGGTAATTCAAGCAACCGCTTAGGAAAAAGTAAGGTTCCTGGAATAAGCAATTGAATATTTTCTGCTTCGTGCAGTTGGCATATTTCTTTTGCTTGAGAAAGTTTATTATTTGCTTCCATTGCAATCTGCCTGGCTATGTTAGGAGATATGACCGAATGGCTATGGTAAGCAGCCTTCCATACCGCTTGAGCAGTTCCAAAATGGTCTACCAATTTTTTTAATCGGCTACTGCCTATGCCTGAAACCAGAGAGAGCGCTAATCGATAGTGCTTTTCTTCTAAAGTGGAAACCATAATTGCTTATCTGCCTAAGATAATAAGCATTAAAATTTAACCTATTGCGTATGGTATACGGCCTACACCTCTGTATACCGCACCCTTTTGTAGGAAAGATACCATTATAAAAACAAACTATCCAAATTTCCTTTTCCCACTATACCGTACAAGAACAACCCATACTTTTCGATAACCTCCTTAACAAGAAAGCACAACGAAATAAAATTTACCTTCTTCATCTCTTCCCATACCTGTTACATTGGGTTGCACAGAGGGTAGGTAAAAAGATAGGAAACGAAGCCCTTTTGAAGAAAGGGAACGATTTCTATTATGCAATAGCTTTGAACATGGCCTATTGAGAATCTAATATATTGGTTAATTGAATAAATTCAGCCACACTTAGCGCTTCTGCCCGTTTATCTAGAAACATCTGTGCAGCATGTAAGCGATTGGGATGGTAGGCATGCAATGCATTACGCAATTTTTTCCGGCGTTGTTGAAAAGCACTTTTTACTATTTGAAAAAAAGATTGTTCATTGCAAGCCAGTTCGCTTACCTTATTACGGTGCATGGTAATCACAGCAGAGTCCACCCTAGGAGAGGGAAAAAAAGCCTCTCTAGGAACTGTAAAACAGTATTCGAGGGTATAGAATGCCTGCAACAAAACACTAAGGATTCCATAACGCTTGTTCCCAGCTTGTGCAACCAAACGTTCTGCGACTTCCTTCTGTACCATTCCTACTACTTCCTCTACTATCTGACGATTATGTAGTATCTTAAAAAAAATTTGAGAAGAAATATAGTAAGGAAAGTTTCCAATAATGGTTAAGCGCGTATCCTTAAATTGTTCTGATAAGGAATAGGCCAAAAAATCTGCTGCTATGATCTCATTATTTAGGGAAACATATTTCTCCTTTAAATGAAAAATAAGATCTTGATCTATTTCTATAAGGTAGAGTTTAGCAATAGCCTTTTGTAATAGGAAATCTGTTAAACTACCGGTACCTGGACCTACCTCTAGGACAGTATGCTGGCACCTTTCAGCAGTCAACAAATTGACAATGCGCTGTGCTACAGCAGGATCCTTTAAGAAATGCTGCCCCAATGATTTTTTAGCTCTTACAGCAGAGATCATGCGCATAACCCTTTAAAAGGAAGAAGAATTAATGAAATCCTTAATTTTTTTATGCAAAGCATGCTGGTCGGTATCTTGCGATTTTTTGAGCAAAAATTTTAATAAGTGATTGTATTTCTCTAACAGATTTTTGTATTTCCTTTCAACCCTCCATAATTCTGCACGTATATCATCTAACGATGAGCTATCTACACGCATCTCAGGAAATTCTACTGCAAAATTATAATGCACAACCGCACCTAAAGCTAGGATAAAATCGTAACTTAAATTCTTCTCCTTAAATCTGTTATAGAGCGTATTCCTACTAATGCCCATTTTAGCAGCTAACACTGAAATGGAAATTCCACTCCTTCTTACCACACTTTCAATAATCTTACCTCTATGGCACATCTAAAAAAAAGTACAATACATTAACATATAAAAGAACGTTCGAACTGTATATTCGATATTCTATTTTCGATTGTTTAACCTACTTTTATTTGTCAAACACTAAAATGCTACTAGTAGCATAAAATATACAAATTGTTATTTCTTACTATAAGCTATAATAAAAATGTTTGATATACAACTAGCTATAATAAAATTTCTCCAAAATAATTTTTTCTAAAACAGCAGTTACCCTTTTTATACAGGTAGTTCTTTGTATTTCTTGTTGTATAGAAGTTACTTTTTTAGTTGAAATACCACAAGGTATGATTTGCTTAAAAGGCTCTAAATCATTGTTTACGTTTAAAGCAAGCCCATGCATTGTTATCCATCGGCTTACTCTAATGCCAATGGAACAAATCTTGCTGTCAAGATGTGGTTGGGTGTTCGCTGCTTTTATCCATACGCCTGTTAGCCCAGGTAATTGTGTAGCTATAATATGAAAATAAGCAAGTGTTTCTATGACTGCCTCCTCTAATAAGCGGAGATAACGATCTATACTTGTAAAAAAATTTTCTAGATCAATAATAAAATAGGCAATTAATTGACCTGGCCCATGGTAAGTAATACCTCCTCCCCTATTGGTTTGGTATAAAGCAATAGATTGCTTTTTTAATACAACGGTGTCTACCAACAGCTGTTCTGTAGAACCACTGCTTCCAATGGTGTAAGTAGGAGGGTGCTCACAGAATAGCAAATAATTAGGAGAACACTGCCCCGAATAGTTGGCAAAACCATTTTTTTTCTTCTCAAGAATGTTTTTATAATATAACTCCTGAATGCGGTATGCTGTTTCATAGCTAATCAATCCTAAGCTTTTAATGCCTATTGCTTTATTTCGTATCACTTTTTGGTACCTTTACCTTAATTTATAATTAACTATATACCGGAATTAAAGATTTGTATTCAATGATTTAGGACAACATGCATATCAGTAATAAAAATATTCAAGCTATTTGAAAAAGTAACTCCAAGCGTAACTTTACACGGCTACTACCTAAGCGATAGGCCTGAGCAGCTACAGATACTGGCATAATGTATAAATAAAATTACCCAATATTATTAATTTTTCAATAATTAAATTATAACTTATGCAAAAAATAATTATATATCTAGGTTGCTTTATTATGGTCATTGGTTTTGTTTGGCCTTTTCTATCCCATATTAAAATAGGACAGCTACCAGGTGATATCCTCTTTAAAAGGCCCTCTTTTACTTTCTACTTTCCTATTACAACTTGCCTTTTGCTAAGTTTAATTTGGATGTTAATTGCTTGGCTTTTAAAAATAACTAAGTGACTACCACCGCTGTTTATCTATAGACTCTATTTAATTTAATAGAATAAACACTGATTATAAGCATGTAAAATAACTATTAGATCATTTCTCTAGGGTATCCTACCCTCCTAACGTCAATTTTAGATTAGAAAATAAAAAATGAGTTAAAAAGCTCTTTTGTGTTTTAAATTTGGAGATGGAAACAGCAACCAAATTATCAAAAGAGCTAATTAAGAATGTAAAAAATTAGTTGAAATATAATATGCTGTGGATGAATTTTTTATAAAGTTTATGTCTTATATAAAAAAACAACTGTTAACCAATTCTAAAAAAAATACACTAGAACTTGTTCGCTGACATTAAGTGAAATAATGACCATACGCATTACCTTTCATGTAATTGGATTTAGAAATTTTAAATCTTATTATCCTCATTTAGAACAGTTTCATTCTCCAACAAATAGTCCCTCCCCTTGCTTATGCCTTTCCTTACTTTATACACAAACCATTTGCTAAGTGTAACAAAATATATTAACTTGCTCCTGACAAGCCAGTACGGCTAGCTCCCATTGAATCCACCAGGTCTGGAAAGAAGCAAAGGTAAAATGGTTGTAGCGGCGCGATACTTGGCTTGTTTTTTTACATTACGGATAGGTATACTCATCTTTTTTAATGCTTTGGCTGAAGTAGTGCGCAAGAAAGGACTTCTCTTTTTCCACACATTCAAAGGCGGGGCATGGTACACTGCCTTCTTTTTAAGCTTACTAATCTGAACAAGGGGACTCTTTTGCAAGAGGGAGAGACTGGACCTAGCTCTTTACAATAGCCCTTTTATTAGCTTGTGTGCTTTCTTTAAGAAAAAAGCCTTCCTAATGAAACCAGATAACATAAGAAACCTTCTTTCAAGGAAAGTTTTATAATACCATATCATAAACAATGTAAAACAAAGAAAAAACGAGAAAATAGACTTGTATTGTATTTCTTTGTAAGCAATAAGCAAAACGCGACTTATAGGAAACTTAGCTGTAAAGAATACGGACATAGCTAAACCATCAACCAACGCATATATTCCTAAACTTATTCCATTGCTTACAGGAAAACTGTAATAAGGCCTTAATTTTAAGAAGGCTTTTACACCTACTAAAGAAGCTAACCATAAAGATAAATAGGAAGCCAATACTATTCCATCAATAGGCTTTCCATGAATGCAATAAGGCTTGCTATACAATAAGGTAAAACTTATGCCAATACATAGTAACGTGATACTAAATGCTTTTTTACTGCCCTGCACGATTGTTATCCCATTTATGGTAAAAGCTAAAAACGTAAATAGTAGAGAACAACAAACTATCGTTTTGCAAAGATTAAGGCACAAAGTAAGCATAAATAAAAAAATGCTTAATCCTATAGCGTATAAATTGGTGTATTTTCGGTTATGTAAACTTTTATGTACCATGCTACTAATTTTATTTATATACTTATTCTAAGTTAGCTATAGAAATGTTTGTACAAATATAAACAGGGGTAACCATTAGTTACTTATTTAATAACGCTTCTGTCAACTGGATAATTTGGTTAAAAGACCTATAGGAAAACAGTTCCAAGGCTTCTTTGTAGGAAACCCATTTATGCATTACAAATCCTTCTTCTTTACTCAAAACGAGTTCATCTGGATGTTCAACCTCAAAAAGATACCAATATACTGTTTTGTTATAAAGACAATCGTTTTGCTCAAAAGAATACATTTGCTTATAAACAAAATCAATTAGATTTATACTTTTTAAACCTGTTTCTTCTGCTATTTCCCTTCTAGCCGTTTCCAAGGGATTTTCCCCTGTTTCCATATGCCCTTTGGGTGCCAACCATTCCATGTTACCATCCATTCTTTTTTGTAAGAGCGCTAAATAATTCCAACTATCCGCTGCGCTCTGCACAAGAATACCACCAGCAGCTTGGGGTGTTTTTGTATACATTATACGCTCTTAATTATTGTTGACATCTTGACTACAGCTATCCTATTGGGCTAAACTTAATACCTAATTAAAAAATAGAAACCCTTTTCCTATTGCTATTTCCCTATTGCGATCTTTATCTATCTTACTACATGCTTTACCTATTGTAGAATTACAAGGCTTTAGGTATATACATAATATATGAAAAGCCAATCTACCTTTGTAATAGGTTCTTATAGAAGCCGTACCATGTATTGCTTCTACTGAACCATTACCTATAATCGCATCCATAGGCAAACTATAAAATTATAGCTTAACTCAACTGTTATAGCATTGTACACTTATTAGCTATAGAATATACTTACAAACTATAAAAAGGCACACTACCCCTTCCATAATTTCTTTATATATAATTGTCTCTCTCCTTTAATCTAAGCATACAATGTGATAATAGAATACCCCCTCTGTATCAAAACATAATAAAAAATGTTTCCTAAAAACAGACCTAGATCTTATCTTTTCCTAAGATAGTAAAAATATTTTTCTAATAATTATCTTTGTTTTTTGTTCCGTAATTTAGCTAAACGAGCAGTCGTTTGCCTGTTTAATTTTTATTAACTTAAGCAGCACAGAAAGAATAATATATTGGATATATGTATTAGATGACAGCAGGGGACAATCTATTGGGGGAACAATCTATTTTACGTCCAAGGCAAAACAATATAATAAAAGCAATGGATCACCTATTTAGTTTAAAAGAGTTAACGCACAAATTTTTGGAAACTTCCCCTTTCCAAAAGCAGCTAGCCACTGCTAAAGTTCGCGCCATATGGCACACAAGCATGCCTACAAGCATTCATGACAGAACAGAAAAAATCTATCTCCACCATAACAAGGTATTCCTAAAAATAAATTCCGCTGCTTTACGCCATGAACTACGGTTCCATAAAAATAAAATTCTTAAGCTTTTTCAGGAAACCATACCTAATACGCTGGATATTGTTTTCCTATAATAGTATCCTCGGCTGTGTACCTGAAGGGTTTTTCCCTTTATATAGTTAAAAACATGGATTTATCCAATGTTCCAATAACAGTAGGAAAATTTACACTACCCAAATTAGTGAAAGTATAATGGAGTAAATTAGAGCGAATATTCTATTTATCCTATCATACTCCAGCTTCCAGATAGAGCCATTAATCTATTATATGCTCGATATATGGGTAGGTTATCTGGATTATGAAAATTGGAATCCTCTTTTATAATTTTTTTAGCTGACTGGCGTGCTGCTTCTAATATACTTGTATCTTTTGTTAGATCAGCTATTTTTAAGTTTAAATCTCCACTTTGTTGCAATCCCATCAAATCTCCTGGGCCACGGAGCTTTAGATCTAATTCTGCTATTTCAAAACCATTACTGGTTTTTACCATGGTATCTATGCGAGCTTTTCCTATTTTGGTTAAATTATAATTTGTCATTAAAATACAATAACCCTGCATATCACCACGTCCTACTCTTCCGCGCAATTGATGTAGCTGTGCTAACCCAAAACGATCTGCATTTTCTACAACCATTACCGTAGCATTAGGTATATGTACCCCTACCTCTATGACAGTAGTAGTTACTAAAATGGCTGTTTCGTTCCGCTCAAAACGGTCCATTTCTACTTCTCTAGATGTACTATCCATCTTACCATGTACCATACCTACAGAAATATCCGGGAAAGCGCTAACAATGTTTTCATAACCCGTCAATAGGTTATGGTAATCTAATGTGGCAGACGCTTCAATAAGCGGATAAACTATATACACTTGTCTACCAGACACCAACTGTTCCTTCAAAAATTTAAAAACTTTTAACCGGAGATGCTCGTAATAATGTTGCGTTTTTATAGGTCTTCGGCCCTCTGGTAAGGTATAGATCGTAGAAATAGCTAAGTCTCCATAAAAACTCATAGCTAGTGTCCTTGGAATAGGTGTAGCAGTCATAATAAGTATATGTGGTGCATAAACTTGATTTTTAGCTAAAAGCCCAGCACGTTGTGCCACTCCAAAACGATGCTGCTCATCTATTATAAAAAAACCCAATTCCTTAAACAAAACATCATTGCTAAGCAAAGCATGTGTACCTACTATAATAGGTAACAAACCCACCTTAAGTTGATATATAATGTGCTCTCTTTCTTTTTTTTTAGTACTTCCTGTGAGCAATGCAACAGGTAAATCTAGCTGTTTTGCATAAACGTAAAAACGTTTATAGTGTTGCTTTGCCAAAACTTCAGTAGGAGCCATAATAGCTACTTGAGCTTGATTATTAACAACTACTAGTGAAGCTAAGAAAGCAACAATTGTTTTTCCACTCCCCACATCGCCTTGTAGGAGCCTGTTCATCTGCTTACCAGAACATAAATCACGGTAAATATCCCGTATAACTTTTTTTTGATCACTTGTTAGATTAAAAGAAAGGTAATTGTTGTAGAAATTATGAAATAAAGATAAATCACCAAACGATCTGCTGTTTTGCTTTTCTACACGGACCTGTTTTATTTTAAGTAATTTAAGCTGAATGTAAAACAGTTCTTCAAATTTAAGCCTTCTTTGTGCTTGCCATAAAATTTGCTGATTGCTAGGAAAATGAATATGCTTAAGTGCTAGTTTTAGAGATATTAACTGATATTGGTTTATTAGATTGAACGGCAATGTTTCCACTACAGAATCACCCAATTGACTTAATATTTTTTTTTGTAAGTCAGCAATACCTATCGTGCCCAGCTGTTTTTTTTTTAGCTTTTCTGTAGTATGATACACAGGAGATAAGCAATCAAATGGGTTATCGGTAGCTAATGAAATTTCCGGGTGAATAAGTTGAATTAGACCAGAAGGTAAAAAAGAAGGCTTTCCCCAGACACGGTACAATATATTTGGCTTTATTTTTTTTATAATCCAAGAAAAATTTTGAAACCATACAAGCTCTAATTGTCCAGTACTATCCTGAAAACAAGCTGTTAATCTTTTTTTTCCCCTTCCTATCTTTTGTACATTTCTAATATAACCCTGCAATGGTATACCTGTAGAAGCAGGAGCTGATGCTATTGTCGAAACAGTAAATAAAGTCTTTTTGTCCTCATAACGAAAAGGATAATACTCTAAAAGATCTTTGAAAGTATGGATCCCCAACTCCTCTTTTAATAGTTGAGCCTTATCTAACCCAATACCTTCAAGAAGCGTTATTTCTTTAGATAAAAAATCATCCACCATGACAAACCATACCTAATTTTTCCTTTTCTAATTTATCCATACCTTAAAATCTTACCTAATATTAACAGGTTTAGTTTAATGAAATTAAATTAGAATCTTATTATTCTTAGTTATTCTGTGAATTTGTGGAAAAGAAGAATTAAAAGCCACGCAACAATAGCTGCTATTTAGGTATTTTACTGTGTTTTATAGTTAAAAATACACATGCTTGTCGGTAAACATAGAAGGGAAAAAAAGGAAACAGTTATTTAATAACTTAAGTATACATTCGGAATAATCTTGTGGACAAACGTACATATTAATATTTAACCAATGTTATCCCCTTCCAGTTAGCTTATAAGGGAATAAAATGTGGTTTATTAGTGGAAAATATTTTAGTGTAACCAGGTCTTGTTTGGATTGCGTGCTTACTGATGATAATGAAATTTGTATTTTTATTGATTTAGTGTATTTTATAATTTTTTAATAGATATGTTATATAAAAATGACAGATAGGTCATAGGCGATGATAAGAAAGTAATCAGGAAAGCGTAGTACAGAAAATCTATATATTTCATTTAATAAGGAGGGGCATGGAAACAGGGGTAAGATTAGCGCACCGTTGCTCGACTCTACAACCAATATAGATTAAAGAAATTATCTGCATTAATAAATTTTTATAAAAACTTTCTTATTTGTTTTAGTTTTATTATAAAATAAATATATATATATAATAAAGGTTTGTTAAGGTTAAATGATAAGGTTTATATAAACATAAATTCGTTTGCACAATAGTAGTTTTAATATATGTATTTTATTGATTACCAGCTGTAATATATACTTTAAAAGACTTTTAGTAACAATTAGATAAAATCTATTACTTATCATATTATATCAAATTGTATCAAAATTTACAAAGTCTCATTTTGTTATGGTAACTTTCTTAAGTTGATGCCGTTAGCCGTTTGCAAAGTAGGAATAGGTTTATCCATTTAATAACAGAATCAGAATAAATTTGTTTTCAATTTTTGGTATAACGTAAAGATGGATTAATCTCATAAGCTATAGATTAAAAAGTTAAGCAGCCATTTGTATAAGAAAAGCTTATGCAGTATTGTTGAATATAATAAATGTATGTAAAAATGATTTTTTACTGCAGATGCAATAGGGGAGTTACATGAATTAGGTAAAATAACGCATAAAAGGGATGTTTTTTTAATCCATTTTACTTAAAGAAAGTTGGTACCACTGACACACAATTTATATTTTCAGATCATTAAACAAGCTGATCCGATTTTTAAACTAATTGAATAAACTTTTAATAGTACGATCATTGAACTTTATGGAAACCGGTGTTCAACCTTAAAAAAACTAAAAAAAAATTAATGATCGACACTGTGAAATGATGTTTTTAAAAAATCAGCTCAGCTATTTACCTTAAGACATTTGGGTAGGCTGCAAGCTTCTTATTGCCAATCTAGTCAAAAATATGGCTGTTTTACATTGAAATTCTATCTGTTTCAAAGTATAGGATTTCAATGCTACCAATCTATATCTATTCTCTTTTTGGTTTATATGCATCGTAAAAATCTGGTCACAGCAGGGGATTTTGCCATGACGCTGTCAATGAATCTTATCGTTACAGAGGGATTATGGAAACTATTTGAACGGATGCAATCGTTTAATACACTATGGGGAGAATTTAGTCAATCTGTATATGTCTTGTTAAAGGAGCCTGAAATCCAGGATAGACCCGATACCATTCCTTTAATTGTAAAATCAGGTAGTATCAGCTTCAATGAGGTAACCTTTAGCTACTCAAAAAACACAAAATTATTTGATAAAGAAACTATACATATTGGAGCAAAGCAAAAAGTTGGCTTGGTAGGCTACTCAGGCAGTGGGAAAACAACTTTTTTAAACTAATTACCAGGTTGTTTAATTTAAAACAGGGTGCTATTCTTATCGGTGGGCAGGATATAAGTAGCATAACCCAGAAAAGCCTATATAAGGCTATGTCAATAGTGCCGCAAGAATGTAATCTGTTCCACACTACTATCCTAGAGAATATCAGATATGGCAACCCACATGCCAGCGATAAAGAAGTGACAGAAACTGCAAAGAGGGCTTCTGCCCATGCGTTTATTGAAGCGCTCCCTTGTCAATATAAGACACTATGGTTGGTGAAGGAGGGTTGAACTTATCAGGGGGACAAAGGCAGCGTATTGCCATTGCAAGAGCAATCCTTAAAGATGCGCCCATCGTGTTGCTAGATGAAGTGACTGCCAGTCTTGATGTACAGACGGAAAGTAGAATATATGCTTCTCTAAAATCGCTTATAGCGGATAAAACCGCACTAATTATCACCCACCAACTCAATCTATTGAAAGAGATGGATCGCATCCTTGTTTTTAATAGAGGAAAAATAGTAGAAGATGGAATGCATAAACAGCTTATTGCAAATGGAGGGCTAGTGCATTGTGGACGGCCTCATTTTCTTCCTACAGGGGCATTCCACCCTCTTTGTAGAGGTCCGTAGAGAAGACCTGATGCATTATAATAAATTATTTTTACTCATCACCTTCCGGATGGTAGCAGCTAAACTGATGTTTTACTGCGCTGAGATGGGTTTCCGGTGGGTATATTTTACTACATACCTCTGTAGCTTTCCAGCAACGGGGATGAAAATGGCAACCCGTAGGCAAATCTATAGGATTAGGAACTTCCCCTTGTAAGATAATACGCCCTTTCTTACGCGATAAATCTAAAGTAGGTATCGCAGAGAACAAGGCCTTGGTATAAGGATGTTTTGGGTTCTGGTAAATTTCTGTAGCAGGCGCTGCCTCCACAATTTTACCTAAATACATAACAGCAATATAATCTGCTATAAATTCTACTACCCTTAAATCATGAGAAATAAAAAGATAGGTTAGCTTGAGCTCTTCTTGTAAATCCATTAAAAGATTAATAACTTGCGCTTGAACGGAAACATCCAGTGAGGCAATTGCTTCGTCACAAATTATAAAAATAGGCTCAACAGCCAAAGCCCTTGCAATACAAATTCGTTGGCGTTGCCCCCCAGAAAACTCATGGGGATATTTAGACAAGACGGTCTTAGGTAACTGAACATAATCCAATAGCTGATGAATGCGCTGCCTACGTGCAGCTACACTATTTGCCAAACGGTGTATGGTAATAGGCTCCTCTAAAATCGTTTGGATCGACATCCGCGGATTTAAAGCAGCAGAAGGATCCTGGAAGATGATTTGCATTTTTCTACGCATATTACGCATAGCAGCTGTACTACAACGGGTAATATCTATACTATCAAAAATAATACGCCCAGCAGTAGGCTCTACCAGCCGTAAGATGCTCTTCCCTAAGGTAGATTTTCCACAACCAGATTCTCCTACTAAACCCAATGTATCCCCTCTACGAAGGGTAAAGCTCACGTTGTTGACTGCGTACACCTGGCCAACCGTATGACCTAAAAATTGATGCTTTATAGGGAAGAACTTAGAAAGATGCTCAACTTTTAGTAAAACTTCTTGTTCATGTATCATAGCTATTTTTTCTTAGTAGCATCTTGCCAATGCAGCGGATAAAAGCATTCTACAAAGTGACCTGGTGATACTTCCTGTAACAAAGGCTGTTGCTCTCTACAAGCAGGGGCTACATTTGGGCAGCGGTCTTGGAAATTACAACCAACGGGAAGTGCTGTTAAGGGAGGTACAATGCCATCAATTGTACGTAACCTACGCTTATCTGTCTGCCTTGTTAAGGGAGGGATGGAATCCAATAATGCCTGTGTATAGGGATGCAACGCTGTTTTAAAAATATTTTCTACTGAGCTCTTTTCTATAATTCTCCCGCAATACATAACCGCTACCTGATCACATACTTCTGCTACGATACCCAAATCATGCGTAATAAGAATAAGACCCATATGCGTTTCTGCTTGTAGTTTTTGAATCAGCTCCATAATTTGTGCTTGCGTAGTCACATCCAAAGCAGTAGTAGGCTCATCTGCAATCAGTACGGAAGGATTGCAAGCTAAGGCAATGGCAATCATAATGCGTTGCCGCATACCACCTGAAAGTTGATGGGGGTAGGCACTCATACGCTGTTGAGGAGCCGATATACCCACCAAGTCCAGCAAACCTATGCAACGCTCTTTTGCTTCTTTAGTAGATACTTGCTGATGCAGTTGGACAGTTTCCATAATCTGTTCACCAACGGTATAAACAGGATTCAGAGAGGTCATAGGCTCTTGAAAAATCATAGACATACGGTTCCCACGTATGTGCTCCATCTCTTTAGAGGAAAGCGGGAGGATATCTCTCCCTTCTAGGAAGATACCCTCTCCCATAATCTTTCCAGTTGGAGGTGCAATAAGCCGCATTAAGGAAAGCGCCATAGCTGATTTGCCAGAACCTGATTCCCCTACAATGCCCAAGGAGCCTCCTTGAGGAAGCTCAAAAGAGATGCCATTTACGACCGATACTACACGTTTATGAGAAAATTGGGTAACTAAATTTTTTACCTTAAGAATAGCTTCTCCCATACTTATTAACTTCTTAATTTGGGGTCTAACTCATCACGTAGTGCATCTGCTAGCATGTTAACTGCAAAAAGTAATAAAAACATGGCCACTACAGGAAAAAAAAGCCCCCACCAAACATCTTTTAATAATTCTGTTTTTGCTTCACCAATCATAAGACCCCAACTAGGCTTATGCTGTACCCCAAGCCCTAAATAAGAGAGTATAACTTCATACTTTATAGCAAACTGAAAAGTTAAAGAAAATTGGTAAGTAATCAAAGAAAGAATGTTAGGTAAGATATGTATAAAAAGCTTCCTAAAATTACCAGCACCAATAGCTGCAGCTGCTTGTATATATTCTCGAGACCTATGCCGCATGACTTCCCCTCGAATCAAACGACAGATATCCGTCCATCCTACTACTACCAAAGCAATACAGCAGCTCTGTATTCCTCTACCCATGATAAAGGCTACAACGATTAACGAAAGTAGCGTAGGTATGGATCCTACAACCGTATAAAGCCATACCACACATTCATCTATTGTTCCCCCAAAATAACCAGCTACAATACCCAATACAACCCCTATAGCAGTAGCAAAAAGCGCTACCATACAACCAACATGCATGGCTACCGCTACCCCATGTATTACTTTAGCTAAGACACTGTACCCTAAAATATCTGTACCAAAGCAATGTGTCCAGCTAGGTGGTTCATGTGAAGTTCCTACTATCGTATCCCAATTGGGATACAGCCAGCCTGCTTTAACCCATACGGTAACAAGCAAATAGCCCAATAGTATACATAAACAAAAACAAGATAACCGCTTACGCAACAAAGCTATCAATAACTTCTTAAATTGGGAATGCTGTGACAAATAATGCATACATGCTCACTTTACAACTTACAAAATTACAATTTAACACGCGGATCAACCAATTTATATAGGATATCCCCTACAATGTTACACACAATACGTACTATGGCAGCTACTACGGTTGTAGCTTTAAGCATTGGAAGGTCACAAGTATGAAGGGCATGTTGAATAACATTACCCAATCCAGGGATACCAAAAAAGTTTTCAATAAGTATCGATCCAAACAGTAGGGAAGGGATAGCCTGAATCAGATGGGTAATAATGGGCACCATTACATTCTTAAGCACATGTTTAAATAAAATTACTTTTTCTGAAAGGCCTTTTGCACGTGCGGTACGTACATAATCTTGGTAAATTTCATCCAACATAATGGTTCTATAAAATCGATAATCATAACAGAAATGCATAAATACCATAATAAGTGTAGGCAACATAATGTAAGGGATACAGGCTAAGAGACCTTTTTCATAACCAGTTATTTCAAAGAGTCCAAGCTTATAAGCAAAGAACCATTGCCCCATTAAAATATAAAGCAAGATAGGAATACAGCTCATGGCAGTGGAAAAAGAAAGAAAAAAACGATCCCAAATAGATCCCCTATACTGCGTCATCCAAAGTGCAAAAGATATGGTTAAAACATTACCAAGCACAAAAGCAGGTAGTGTGACTGATAAGGAGCCTGCAATCCCTTGCTGGAATATTTTTATTATATTTTGTTTACTGGCCCAAGAATAACCAAAGTTAAACGTAAAAGCAGATTGCAAAATTTCCCAGTACTGGACATACCATGGATTATTTAATCCTAGTTCATGCCTCAAGGCTTCCATCGCTTGCGGCGTTGCGTACTTACCTAATAGAACAAGTGTAGGATCTTCTACTACTACATTAAAAAGCACAAAAATCATTAATGTAGCGCCTACAACAATCGCTAGAGCATAACGTAATCTTCTAAAGATATAGTAAAAAACATTCATAATTATCTATTAAATGTAAGAAATACCCCGCTGTACAGGCAGCCTAGCCCTAGAGAATACTTACAAAGAGCTAGATTATAAACATACAGCAATGTGAGCGTATCGCTTGGGAAGCGCATGCAGTGCCCTATACTGTATACAATGGGAAACTTTATCAGCTAGCTGCCTTACTTTTCTCTGCCATATCTACTGCAATATATTGATCCAGCTCCTGTTCAATCCCACTATAAAAAACATTTTTAACCCACTTCTGGTGCAAAAACTGAATAGGAGCGTGTACCGCACCAATCACAGGGACCTCCTCTGCAACCATTCTACTCAGTTTGATAAAAATACCCGCCCTTTCCCTTTTGTCGATGATTGTTTCTGCTTGATCAAAAAGCCTATTAAAGGTAGGGTTTTCATAATACAATCCTATCAAATTTTTCGTACGAACCACCTGCAAAAAAGACAAAGGGTCTATGTCATCTGCCACCCAGGCATTCATATGCATCATAGTGGCTTGATTTTCACTCTTTCTATCTAATTCCGAACAAACATTGGCAATAACCCTAACGCGTATGCCAATTTTAGCCATACAGCGAGCAAAAAAATAAGCTCTATCTGTAAAAAATTCTCCTGTAGAGGTATCTAATGTAATTTCAGGAAGGCCTTTACCAGCTGGAAAACCTGCCTTAGCTAAATACTGCTTTGCTCTTCTAAGATCATACGCATAAGGATTTTTTAATGTACGCTTGTATGCGCTATATAGTCTATCTTTCATTAAAACAGGAGGTACTAAGGATTGAGCTATTTTGGCTGCATTGTGGTAAAAGGTTCTATTATACATCTCCCTATCAAAGGCCATAGACATCGCTTGCCTCAAGTAGGAATTTCGAGCAAAAAGCGGATGGCTGTTATTAAAAATAAAAAGTTCTGTATTAGAAGAACATGCTTGATACAATACCAGTCCTCTTTCGGCTAACGATGGCCCCACTTTTCCATCTTTAACAAACTTTAACGCAAAGGGAGAATTGTCTACTCTATTCAAATCAACCTTACACGTATCTTTTTTTGGAAATAAGCAGGTAACGATCCTATCTACCAGAGGTAACTGCCTTCCCACATAGGCCTGCATAGAAGGATCAAAGTGAACCGCTTCATCAGGGAACAATTTTTTTCTAAAAGTAGGATTTTTAACAAATTCTATTTTTGCTGCTTGTGGATTAAATACCCCCTCTAACTTAAAAGGACCTGTCCCTACAGGATGATTAATAAATTCAGGACCATAGTAATCAACAGCTTCCCGTGCCACCACAAACGAAATCGGCATGGTTAAAAAATTTAAAAAACCACTCCAGGGCGCTATAAGGGTTATCTGAAGCGTATAATCATCTACTGCTTGTAGCCCTTCTACCTCTTGTGCATAATCTACAACAGCTTGTTGTCGCCACCTATCCAGTCCTTTTATTTTGCCCTGTATCAGATCAATATACAGCACCTCATGGTTAGGGTCTACCATCCTCTTGAAGGAAAAAACAAAATCAGCTGCTGTAACTTCACGCCCTTTCCCATTTGGGAAGCAAGCGTCATCCTGAAATAAAATACCTTTCTTAATTTTAAACGTATATATTCTTCTATCTGGAGAAATAGAAGGCAAAGCCTCTGCTAAATTGGGCACGATCTCAAGCGGCTTTTTAAACGGATGATAACTATATAACCCTTCATAAATTTTTCTAACAACCTGGTTATGAGTAATATTTTTGGAACGCAATGGATCGATACCATTAATGGAACACCACGCTACATTATGGAATACAACAGCCCCCCCTATCGGTAATGCCTTATGAGACCTATACGCACGATAGTAAACACAAACAAATACCCCAACAGCCACTAGATACAATATGATCCGTCTACTCATAAATTGCTATCTATAAATACCTATACTTACTACATACAAAATATGGCACATGCGGTGCAATTTAATTTATTTTTTGGGTATAAACAAGAAGAGAAAGCTTCCCTTTATGTAGAAAAATAGGTTTGAATTTCTGTGAGATTATCGTGTTGCTTCATACGGTACGTTTAATATAGAGTTTGTTTTCTTTTTGTATTTCAATAATATATACTATACAATCTCTATTCATTCAATAGGTATCTACTAAGCAGCTAGATCCATTAAAATATAACTTTATATGCTTCATTTTTAAAAGAAACATAGCAGCATTTCCTTAAGTTATAGGCGTATTGGTTTTTTTTACAATACCTCTATTGCTACTGCGTACAAATGATACGATCATTTCTTTCTCCTGTGAAGGTTGGAGCTGTTTATCTATGACTTGCAAGGCTTCTGATAGCAACAACTTACTTCGATAAAGCAGGAAGTAGCTATAGTTGATCTGTTCACATTGTGTTGCTGTAAAACCATTGCGTCGCAATGCAATCCAATTAAGCCCACAATAGCGCAATGGTTCTCGTGCCACCCTAATAAAGGGAGGGACCTCTTTTCGCACAATACTTTTAGAGGCTACCATACTATAGGAACCCACCCGCATAAATTGATGAATAGCTGCCATCCCTCCTATTACGGCATGATGATGTAGCTGCACATGACCGGCTAATTGGGCTGCGTTGGCAATGACTACATGATCTTCAATGGTGCAATCATGGGCCACGTGTACATAAGCCATAAGCAGCACATGGGAACCGATAGTTGTATGGCCAACAGTACCCCTATGCAATGTGACAAATTCCCGTATAATCGTATGATCCCCTATTTCTAAGTATGTCTGCAAGGAAGTCCCCTTTTTATCTTGTGCAGTAGCTCCAATCACTGCACCTGGGAAAATCTGACACTGCTTGCCAATACGGCTACCTGATAGGATCGTTACATGAGGCCCTATCCAAGTCCCATCCCCAATTACCACATCAGCCTGAATAATCGAAAAATTGCCTACTGTAACCGCTTTTCCTAGCGTAGCAGTAGGATGTATATCAATTAATGTATGCTGCATGCTGTTTAACAATTTGAGCCAATAGTACCGCTTCGCAAGCTAAATGCATGCCTACAAATACTCGCCCATATACTTTTGCGATACCTATAGACTGCTTTTCTGTGGTACTAAATTTAATAGCTGTAAGCAACTGACAATGCAATACCAACGTATCCCCAGGCACAACTACACGACGAAATTTACATCGATCAATGGAAAGAAAATACGTTAAATAGTTAGCGGGATCTGGTATGCTATGTAAAACCAAAAGCCCTCCTGTTTGGGCTAAGGCCTCTACTTGCAATACACCAGGCATTACAGGTTCTCCTGGAAAATGACCCTGAAAAAACGGTTCATTTATTGTTACATTTTTAATACCTACAATACTGCTTGCATCTAGCTGCATAATTTTATCCACCAGTTGAAAAGGATACCGATGGGGCAATCGTTGAGCAATTTCTTTTGCTGTTATACAAGGGGGAGCCTGTAGGTCACAAATGGGGGGACCTTTGGTTTCTTGCCTTTGCAAGAATCGCTGTAGCGCGGCTATAAAACGTGTATTGGGACCATGTCCCGGTTTATGGGCCTCTATTTTCCCTAACAAGGGCCTCCCCAATAAGGCTACATCTCCCATTAAATCTAATAGCTTATGACGTGCTGGTTCATTGGGATAGCGCAATACATTGGCTAGCGGCTGCCCAGGCGTAACCAGTTGAGTAATCTGCTTACCAGACAATCTTGTCACTTCTTCCAGCAGCTCTTGGTTCAAAGTACGCTCAGAAAAAATAACGGCTTTGGTCGGATCTCCCCCTTGCACCAAGCCACGACGGTAAAGATCGGCTACCTCATCTAAATATAGGAAGGTACGTGCCGGCGCTATTTCTGCTGGAAAATATGCTATGTTACGTAATATAGCATACTGCTGTTCTAGGGGCCACCTAGGGTAAGCAATGGTACACTGTACACTGTAAGCTGCATCTGGATAAACTTCGAAATAGCTGGCTGTAATGGGATCTTCGTAGGTAAATTTCTCCCTGATTTTAAAAGTTTTTCTTTCGGCCTCTTGGGGCAATCGTTCCGCTTCTAACAGCAATTGCACAAAAGCCACCGCACAGCCATCTAAATCGGGAATCTCAGGGCCATCTAATTGAATGCATAGGTTATCAATTTCTAATCCCGCTAGCGCTGCCAGGATATGCTCTGTGGTAGCCACCTGTACGGATTCTTTTACAAGCATAGTATTCCGCTCTGTGGCTGCTACATGGGCTACTACTGCTTCTACAATGGGTTGATTAGGGAGATCTACCCGTTGAAACTGTATGCCTGTATGCACAGGCATGGGCAATAATACTGCTTTTATTGGAATGCCTGTATGTAGGCCAACGCCTTCAAATTGGATGGTACGCCGAATGGTATGTTGTTGCATGTTGTATAAATTTTCTTACCCTAAAGATATAAAGGATGTATTAAATTATATGTGCTATTTCCTACTGGTGTAGCAATATTCCGATGTAAAAAGCCACCCACTTTTGTTTTCTTTTTTAGGATTGGGTTAGGGTAATGCGCTCAAGGTAAACATCCGGTTATTATGCTAAGCTTTAAGGATTTCAATGCAGATAGAGCTTTCAAGGGGCTTACAATGCGGTGTATAGGTTGATCGTAAAGATTTATAGTGGATATACCTACTTGTTGAAAAGCGATAAAATTAATGAAATCCAGTTAGGGCAATTACATGTTATACTCAATAAACAAGCCAATCAGTAAGCGTTAGAAGTTTCTTTAGAGTTACTTAGTCAATGCTTATACAATACCATGGCCAAAGGGTCTATATGCTTATAGATGAATACGATACGCCTCTTAATAAAGCTTATGGAAATGAGGCATACTTTAAAGCTATGGTTGCATTTATGCGTAACCTATTTAGTGCTGCTTTAAAAGGAAATGCTACGCTAGAAAAAGGGGTATTAACGGGTATATTACGTATTTCTAAAGATAGTATGCTTTCTGGATTAAATAATTTAGAAACGTATACCTCATTAGATGAAGCATATAGCAACCACTTTGGTTTTAGTGAAGCAGAAGTTGCCTTTTTATTTAAAGAAAAAGGCTTGGTATTTCTATGGAAGCAGTAAGAGATTGCTACAATGGCTACAAAACAGGCAACTTGATTAGGTATAATCCATGGTCTAGTGTTTCATGTATCAATAAAGCAGGTCGTTTTGATTTGTATTGGATTAATACCGGAAATAATGATTTAATTAAGCAGCTGATACTTTCCTCTAACGATAGCATTAAAGGTCAAATCGAACAATTGATGCAAGGAGCGGCTTTAACCGCATCGATTGATAAGCATCTTGCTTTTGATCTGCTGGATAGAAGTAAAACGGCTTTATGGAGCTTGCTTTTATTTGCTGACTATTTAACTTGGGAAAAAAGCAGTTTAAGCAGAAGTAGCGATTTATATGACTGAGTAGTTAGCATTCCTAATCATGAAGTACGCAGGCTCTAGTAGTACTTGCCTAATAAGGTAAACATATAAACAATAGGGGCGTATAAAAACGGTTATTGTGCATTATGTAAAATGAGCGGTATTTTTTGTAATATACCTAGCACACTGCCGGGAAGACGTCAAGCAAAGGGAACCGCTAGCAAGCTGCTTCTACCTTTAATTTTAACAAATTATGCGCTATAGAAATATTGATCCACAGCTTTTTATAACAAATAGAAAAAAACTAATATCCTATTTGCGTCCCAATAGTTTAGTGGTTTTACAGGCCAACGATAGCATGCCTAAGAATACAGATGCTACTATGCCATTTGTACAGCATAGTGATCTCTTTTATCTCTCGGGTATAGATCAAGAAGAGACCATCCTATTACTCTACCCAGATGCCATTAAATCAGAATGGAAAGAAATTTTATTTATTAAGGAAACCAATGAAATGGTAGAAATCTGGGAAGGGAAGAAATATACGAAGGAAGCCGCTCGCGATAGGAGTGGTATTGAGACCATCCATTGGATAAGTGCATTTGAACCGCTATTGCATACGCTTATGGGCTTAGCAGAGCAGCTATACCTTAGTAGCAATGAGCATCCAAGAGCCAACTGTCCCGTAGAAAGCAGGAATAGCCGTTTTATTCGTTGGGTTAAGGAGCACTATCCTTTACACCGCTATGAACGTATAGCGCCCATCATGCAAAAATTACGCAGCATAAAGGAACCCATAGAACTTAGTCTTTTACAAGAGGCCTGTAGGATTACGGAGGCTGGTTTTCGATCTGTTTTATCTATTATTCAACCTGGTTTAATGGAATATGAAGCAGAAGCTTTGCTCGCTTATGAATTTATCCGGAGGGGTTCAAGGGGATTTGCGTTTGAACCTATTATTGCAAGTGGCGCCAATAGCTGTATTTTGCACTATCATCAGAATAACCAGCCTTGCCCAGCAGAGGGGCTGCTATTGTTAGATATAGGCGCAGAATACGCAAATTACTCTGCTGATGTCACCCGCGTAGTACCTATCACGGGTGTATTTACAGCTAGGCAACGCCAAGTATATGCTAGCGTATTGCATATTCTAAAAACAGCACAAGCCCTTATTACGGCTGGGCTTTCTTTTTTAGATTACCACAAAGAAATCATTGCATGGGTAGAGCATGAACTGCTGGCATTACGCCTGATAGACCGCACAGACCTTAAAACCCAAACCCAAACAGCCCCTGCTTATAAAAAATATTTTATGCACGGCATCTCGCATCATTTGGGTCTTAGTACGCATGATGTAGGGGATACCCATGGCATCATGCAGGCTAATATGGTGCTAACAGTAGAACCTGGTATCTATATTCCAAAAGAGGGAATAGGTATACGGCTAGAAGATGATATAGTAGTGTGCCACAATGGTATACGAAACTTAACAGAAGATATCCCTATTGAAGTAGAAGAAATAGAAACGCTTATGCGCCAAGGTAAACAACTATAGAGGCCTACACTACTCCCTATGTGATCGGGGTACCCTAGTTGTTTTGCAATGACAGAGGATACCCTTTCCTTTTAAGCATAAAGGGACGAAGCAATACATGCGGTAATGCTTTTGCTAAGCTTACATAAACAAAATAAGCTTCTAATCGTTCTGGAAAAAAACCTAACTGCACCACATAATTGGGCTGCCTGTAGTGCAAACGAGGGGTATACATGGTTTGTAAAGCAGCCGCACGCTCTTGCATGCTCAATGCAGTTGCTCTGCTATTGCCCATATAAACCTGTATGGTAAATCCCTTGAGATAAGGCATACGCTCACAGGCTAGCCTACGCTTGGCCAAACATTCTTCCAAGCGACTGGTTTGGTCATGTGGCAAAACAAGAGGTCCTGCTGCTTCTTTTTTGCCTTTCTTAGCTGTATAAAATGGCATCCTATGACAGGAGAGATCTTCGCTATAGATCTTTTTTTTTGCTTTAAAACAAAAACATCCAATGACCTCCACTGGTAGACAGAACAATAGTAAAAAAAATCCTATAAAATAACGTATAGCCATAGCATTCCAAAAATAGTACTATCTTTGTATAGTACTTATGTTTAAATATACCATAAGATTTCCGTTTTTGTATGGGCATTGCGTAATATTAAGAAAGGTTGCTTATGATTCAAAAAGAAACCATTATAGAGGCTATCAAGCAGGTATATGACCCAGAAATACCGGTAGATATTTATGCCTTGGGGCTTATCTATGACATTACTATTTTACCATTTAATAATGTTGAAATTCTCATGACGCTTACCTCCCCTAACTGTCCAGCAGCAGAGGTCATCCCTAGCCAAGTAGAGGAAAAGGTAAAAGCAATAGAGGGTGTTAATGAGGTAATGGTACATATTACTTTTGAACCACCCTATACGACAGATCGTATGTCCGAAGCCGCTCGATTGGAACTGGGGTTTGCTTAAAATAAGCTTGTATCTGCCTTAAACCATAGGGTTAATGTAACTTTTATTTCACTTATGCATGGTTAAAAACAGCTACAAAATTCAGCAGGACAGCGCTGTGGAAAAAAAAGAGCATACTTTTTACTTTGATCAGCGCATTCGCATTACCATTGGGTTATTGCTACAGGGGATTGCCCTATTTCTAGCATTGGCCTTTTATTCCCATTTACTACATGGGAACCATGATCAGCCTATTATTGAATCGTATCAAGCATTGGGCATAACAAAATCAGGGATAGCCATAGGCAACTGGTTGGGTTTTGCAGGTGCTTTTGTGAGCTACTATTTTGTACACCTATGGTGGGGTATTACGGCTTTTCTTTTCTTACCTTGTCTATTTATCGTAGGAACCAAGATGATAAAACAAAAGATTTGGCCGCGCTGTTCCCTGTATAAAGTCTTTATGAGTTCCCTCTTTCTAATAGTGTGGTTTACTATACTACTGGGTTACCTACATACCCTCTACCCAACTATAACCCTACTAACAGAACAAGTAGGAGGCATTGGGTATGAAATGGGCGTTCTGTTTAAAAGCTTGCTAGGTTATGGGACTTTACTGCTGTTGGCTGTCTCATTGATCATTTTTTTTGTTCTCTGCTTTAACATCACAACATGGTCTATGAGCAGTTACTTCCCGCTAGGAAAATCACCTCCCTCCAAACAAAATATGCTTCCACAAGACGGCTTATTAAACCATACCAATGATAAATCAGATAACGAGGAATCTATTGGTAAAAAAAAAATGAATTCTAGCTGTGCGGTTGTAATGCCCCTCGCAGCGGAACCGCTCCCTATAGGAAACACAGCTTGCTCTAAGGAACCCACCATAGATTTTGAGATAGTAGGGAGCGATGCATCCACTCAGCTTGCCGTTACCGCTCATGCTGCGATCCAACCGAGCCGCCTCCGCAGTGAAAATTATGACCCAACCTTAGATTTATCTACCTACCGCTACCCCACCTTAGATCTATTAGAACAATATGAACAAAGCCGGCTATCCGTTACAGAGGAGGAGCTAACCAATAATAAAAATATCATTGTACAAACCCTCCATAATTTTAAAATCAACATAGCGAAAATCAAGGCAACCATTGGCCCCACTGTTACGCTCTATGAAATAGTACCTGAAGCAGGCATTAAAGTAGCTAGAATCAAAAGTTTAGAGGATGATATTGCTTTGAATCTAGCAGCATTGGGTATTCGCATGATCGCGCCTATACCAGGCAAGGGAACTATCGGGATTGAAGTTCCCAATAAGCACCGTGAACTCGTACCCTTACAAGGGATGCTTGCTGCTGATAAATTCTTAAAGGGGAAAATGGACCTCCCTATTGTATTGGGAAAGAGTATTGCCAATGAGCTATTTATGGCAGATCTAACACGCATGCCCCACCTGCTTATTGCGGGGGCTACGGGACAAGGCAAATCCGTAGGTCTTAATGTATTGCTTGCTTCTTTAATTTATAAGAAGCACCCTTCCCAATTAAAATTGGTATTGGTTGATCCCAAAAAAGTAGAGCTTTCCTTATATAATAAGTTGGAAAACCATTTTTTAGCTAAGCTACCCACTAGTGAAGAGGCCATTATTACGGAAACCAAAAAAGTAGTCCATACCCTCCATTCCCTCTGCATTGAAATGGATCACCGCTATGAACTATTAAAAGAAGCAGGCACGCGTAACATTAAAGAGTATAATGAAAAGTTTATAAAGCGAACCCTTCCTCCACAAGAAGGGCATCGGTTTTTACCCTACATTGTACTTGTCATAGATGAGTTTGCAGATATGATTATGACAGCAGGTAAGGAAATTGAAGTTCCCATTGCGCGTTTGGCACAACTGGCACGTGCCATTGGCATCCATCTGGTATTAGCTACCCAACGTCCTTCCGTTAATGTTATTACTGGAACCATCAAAGCGAATTTCCCCGTTAGGATCTCTTACAAAGTAAGCTCCCGTATCGATTCAAGGACTATTTTGGATATGAGTGGCGCAGAACAGTTGGTAGGAAATGGTGATATGCTACTCGCCATGAATTCAGATATTATACGGCTACAAACCCCTTTCTTAGATACAGCAGAGGTGGACCGTGTTTGTACGTATATTGGGAACCAGTCAGGTTATCCTTCTGCCTATCTATTGCCTACCTACGATGCAGAAGATAAGGAGGACGCTAGTACGGTAGATCCACAAGCCATAGATCCTCTATTCGTAGAAGCGGCTAAGCTCATTGTATTGCATCAACAAGGTAGTACCTCTTTAATTCAACGCAAACTAAAACTAGGCTACAACCGCTCCGGAAGAATCATAGATCAACTAGAAGCTGCTGGCATTGTGGGCCCCTTTGAGGGCAGCAAGGCAAGAGAAGTACTAATAGCAGATGAAGCATGCTTACATGCATTATTGGCCGGTTTAAATTTTAAAGATTAACAACGAGATTTGAGAAACCCTATGTAAACGCAATGCATAGACAAAACACTACCAAAGCAATCCTATAGCCTTTTCTCTCATAAGCGTGTTTGATAGGTTGGGATACAATGGATTGCTTCAAATTGACCCCTTTCTTTCTTAAATTGCCAGCAAAAGTGTGTTAACCCATTGGTCACTACTATAACATTTACAGGAAGTTGCCGATTATACTGTATGACCTGATATAGTATTGTCTCTGTAATCTTAACATAGGGAGCCTTACATTCTATAATCATTTTAGCCATTCCGTATTTATCAAAAAATACAACATCCGGCCTATATTTTGTTGTAATTTTTTGAATCTTTCGTTCTAAACAAAATAAACCTTTGGGGTAACCTAAATGTCTAATTAAATAGTACAAAATATGTTGCCGGACCCACTCCTCTGGCGTTAATAATACATATTTGTCTTTTATAAGATCTAAAATATACGTTTTACTTAGCGCTTGCTTTGTTCTATAAGCAAAAGAGGGAAGCCTAAGTGGAATCATATACAGCTGGTTATTTATTTTTTTTAAACATACGATAGTACCAGGAGAAAAAGAAAGAGCCGTAAGCCAACAGAGACAGCATAAGCACAATCCAAGGACCAGTCGGCATGGAAGCATACATGTAAGAAATACAGGTTCCTACAAGGGAAGCAAAAAGAGAAATTAAAACAGAGAATAATATAATATAATTTACATTAGACGTCCAAAATCGAGCTGTAGCGGCTGGCGTAATAAGCATAGCGCTCATCAATACAATCCCTACTGCCTGTATACCAATGATAATGGCTAAAACCAATAAACTTGTAAACAAGTAATCCATTTGCTTAACAGGAATGCCTATGGATTTCGCGAAAAGACTATCGAATGCAATGATAACAAAGCGTTTTAAACAAAACAGCAGCACTACTATAATGAGTAGGCTAAGCAGAAACAGTAAAAAAATATCTTCCTTCAATAAGGTTGCTGCACTTCCCAATAGAAATAATTTGAGCCCCCCTTGGTTCGATCGACTGCTGTGCTGTAAAATAGAGAGCAAGAAGTTCCCTAAACCAAAAGCTACAGATGAGACAAGCGCAATAGCCGTATCTTGCTTTATTTTTGAATGAGTTGTAATTTTATGGATCACTATAGATGCTAACCAGCTTGTGATGAAAGCACCTACCATTAACCAATGGGTATGTTTTTCGCCTGTTATAAGAAAAGCAAGGCAAATACCAGGTAATGCAGCATGAGCCATTGCATCATTAATTAATGTTTTTCTTTTTAAAAACGCAAGGGTCCCAATCATGGAGCTACTCGTACTTAAGAGAATAGTCCCCAGGAGTACATTGCGTACATTTGGATCTGATAAGGAAAAAAAATCTTGAATCGCATCTATCATTTGTTCAACGGATGTAACCCCAATTTTGATCATTTATTATACTATACCTCTGTTTTGTTTTTCGTAAGATAGTTAGATTTTTCAAATCTATAGCGCATGTATGCTTACCTTTACAAAAATAACTATTAATAACTATTAGATGTTATGTCATTTATAAAAGATCATACAAAAAATAACTCTAATGTACGGGCTAAACCCTTTGTGTTAGTTATGGAAGGGATCGATTACTCTGGTAAGACAACCTTAGCGCACCGCATACAAGCTGCTTTAACCAAGCGGGCTTACCAGGTAAAGTTGTTGCATGACCCAAAGGGAAGTCCCAATGGACGCATCATCTGGGATACCATCCTAACCCTTAAAAAGCAAGCAGCACACCCTATTACAGAGTTTTTTCTTTTTTTAGCAGCACGAAATGAGCTTATTTATAAGGAAGCGTTAGGAGGGGAAAAGAAGACAGATGTTATTATTTTTGATCGATTTATTTTTTCTACCATCGCCTACCAATTAACCCATCAACCGCAATATTGGGAATTATTGTTAAGTATCCATCGCTCTTTTTCTAGTTTGGTACCTCATTCATGTATTTATTGTGAGATAGATTTTAATACTTTCCAGTTGCGCAGTCAAGCTCGTAGTAAAAAAGATTCGTTTGATCAAATGAATAAAGAGCGATTTAATGCCATTCAATGGGCTTACGACCAAGCGCTCAGGCTTCCCTTTTGCCCTGTAATACGCGTAAATTGTTTACATGAGGAATCTTTTGCTTCCTTAATAGATACTATTGAAAGCTCCCTCCAGCATTGACTACCTCCTCTACACAAATTGCATGCCCCATAAAAAAAATAATAGCATTATTTCAAAATTTGAATAAGCATGCATTAATTTAACTATCTTTAATCAAAAATAATAAATTGGAAAGATCAGCTTTTTGTATGTGAGGGGGAACCGCACAGTGTATGGGTTGATTAGGCGTATATAAGCCTTTTGTTAAATGGACATAATTCAATGAATTTACCTAAACTTCAAAAGAAACCAATGCATATAGCCATTATCATGGATGGCAATGGCAGATGGGGCAAAGCACAAACAGGAGAGAGGTCTTACGGTCATGCAAATGCAAAACAAGCTGTAGAAGAAACCATCACTGGGTGTTTGGAACAAGGAATAGCCTACCTAACACTTTATGCTTTTTCTACTGAAAACTGGGGTCGTCCCCCCCAAGAGGTAAGTACCATTTTCAAAATTATTGCAAAAGGGATAGCTGAAAATTTAGATCGTTTCTTAGCGCATAATATTAAATTTCGTGTGGTAGGCGATACAACGGCGATTCCGCATTCCTGCTGGTCTAAGTTAGAAGAGGCAATAGAAGCCACAAAATATAACGATGGGTTGCATTTTACAGCTGCTATTAATTACGGTGGAAGAGCAGAAACAGTAGCTGCCTCTGAAGCGATGGTTAACGACTTTTTAAGTAAAGCAGTGGATGAATTTTTAAGTAAAGAACTTCAACACAATACTTGCTTCCATAAGTTTACGGAATTTATACAGGTTTACCGTGCTAAAATTACGCCAGACTTATACGAGAAGTATTTATATACTGGAGACTTACCAGATGTTGATCTCTTAATACGTACAGGGGGAAAAAAGCGGATGAGTAATTTTCTGCCTTGGAAATGTGCTTACTCAGAGCTTTATTTTACAGATTTATTCTGGCCCACTTTCAAAAAAAAACATCTAATAGAAGCTTTGGATTATTTTCAGCAGCAGCATAGGTCTTTTGGAAAAACTAGTTGAACATAAACGCAAAGGAAAGCATACGCTTCAAAAGAAGCTATCAGGAGTTTCCTATTGTTGGTTTACGCAACCCATTCATACATGATAGGTTGGTACAGTTAAACAATAGGGCGAAATAAGGGTAGCTGTATATGCTTATTGGTAGATACCCATAGCATCTCGGACCATTCCCATGGTTACGCTGGCCAGCTGTCTTGCTCTTTGGTTTCCATCATATAGCATTTCTCTTATTGCATGCGTAGATAGCGTTTCCCTTTTCTCTCTAATGGGTGCCAATAAGCATTGCAAGTGATCATTCAACATATTTTTGAGGGTTACATCTCCTAACCCACCCTTACTGTAATGGCACTTTAATGCCTCAACGGTTTCCTTATCGGGATGGAAGGCATCTAAATAAGCAAATACCACATTCCCTTCTATACAGCCGGGATCGCTTACTTTACCATGCTTAGGATCCGTATACATTTGAAACACTTTCTGCTTAATAACTTCAGGCCTATCTGAAAGAGAGATCGCATTCCCTAATGACTTACTGGCCTTAGCTTTGCCATCTATACCAACTAGTCTAGGCATATGGCTTAAAATGATTTGACACTCCTTTAATATATGGGTATTGTATAGCTTATTAAAGCGTTTAACAATTGCGTTGGTTTGTTCAATCATTGGTAACTGATCTGATCCACCTGGTACATATTCTGCTTGAAATAGAGTAATATCTGCTGCCTGGTTAACAGGATAGCATAAAAATCCTGCAGGGATATTGCTCGTATATCCCTTTTGTGCTATCTCGTATTTCACAGTAGGATTTCGTTCTAGTTTGCTTACACTAACCAAATTAAGATAGTACAACGTTAGTTCTGCAATTTCTGGTATTTGAGATTGGACTAAAATGGTAGTTTGCGCTGGATTAATACCTATGCTAAGATAATCTTTAGCGAGTTCCACAACATGCTTGGCTATCTCTTTGGGATGCATAAAATGATCGGTTAAAGCTTGCCCATCTGCAATCATAACGTATTGCTCATATGTTTCTTGCAGTTTTACTCTATTTTGTAGAGAACCAATATAATGTCCCAAATGCAGCGGTCCCGTTGGGCGATCTCCTGTTAGCATTCTCTTTTTTTGCATATGTTTATGAATGAATATAATTCCGCCATTGCTTCATTTAATGACGTACATGACGGTATAGAGAGGAAAATATATAAAACCAGATAGCGAAAAAAATCCCTTTTATCTGCATAGCAAGCACAAAAACCAACCCTATGCCTAACAAATAGTAGCGTGTGCTATTGGATTGAAAGGAAAGCCCCTTGAATTTAAAGGCTATAAAGGGCGTATGAGATACCAATAGAAAGGAGAGTAGCATGCTCAACAGGGGCAAAACAAAAGGATTCGTAAGTAAGGCTATCAAGCAGGGATAGGTGGGTTGGGTCAATAGAATGGGTAGCGTGGCTATTAAGAGTGCATTAGCCGGTGTAGGAAGTCCTATAAACTGATCTGTTTGCCTATAATCTACATTAAATTTGGACAGCCTAAGTGCTGTGCAAATAACAATCAACAGAGCAGTATGCGAAAGCGGAAGCAATCCTGTATACTGCCTTATAAGCTTATACATAATGCCAGCAGGGAGCAGACCAAACGTAATAAGATCCGCTAATGAATCTAACTGTTTTCCCATAGAAGATTGCGCAGAAAGTAGTTTTGCTGTAGCACCATCTAAAAAATCAAACAAAGCCCCGATAAAAATGGCATACGCAGCAGCTACCAAACGATCCTCTGCCACGAACAACATACCTATTGTGCCGCTTATCAAATTTACAATAGATAAGCAATTGGGGATATATTTTTGCATACATGGGTTTCTTTATTACGCACCTATGGCCTAGGGACCATGGTTTCTGCAAGTAAATATATAACGTTTTTTATTTAATCTCATTTCTAACGGGGCATGTTTCTTTTCCTAACAAATAAAACGTTGCTAATTATTGTTGAAAAAGTTCAGTAAATTCATACTTTTGCAGGTAGGTTTGTGCTGTACTATTTTTTGTATTACCTTTTACTGCAAGGTTGAGATTTTGCCATGCTACTAAGCGGCAGTGGTGCGTATACATAAAGGGCCATAAAGGGAAGATACAATTGTACAAAAAGTTCCCCTTAAGCAAAGTCAAATTGCTGCGCATGTGGTGAAATAGGTATACACGCCATCTTGAGGGGGTGGTGCCTGCTGGTGTGGGGGTTCGAGTCCCCCCATGCGCACAACAATGGTATACAATAGCAAGCGCCTCGTCATAGGTAGGGTGGTTAGCTCAGTTGGTTTAGAGCATTCCGTTGACATCGGAAAGGTCGTTGGTTCGAATCCAATACTGCCCACTTTACTTGGTTATAGCGTTAGTCTGTGGCTTTTTTCCTCATTGGTTGCTTGAAATTAAAAAGATATATAACTATATTATTGGTTGTTTGCTTTCCATTCCAAATAGCAAAACCATAGCGTGGTTTATTTCTAATTTTAATCAAAAAATCGATCAATTGCGTACCTATAAAAAGTGGTTAGATGGTTTCGAACGTCGTTATCAGTTGGTTATTCGAAATATTGAGAACTTTGCAGAATATGCAACCACTCCTTTTAGCGGTGCAACCCTGATTATTTTTGTTTTTTCTTTTTTTTTCGCAAGTTTTGGTTGTAGTTTATGGCTTGCTAAGACGGTTTTAGCTAAATGGGTGAATCCTACTTACCTAGAAAAAGAAAACAAAAAGAAAATTCTTACACTGTTGGATACCGTAGAAACTTTAGAAAAGCAAATCCATACACAGTCGGTATTTATTGAAACGCTACAACAAATCATAAAGGGCAATCCTGTTCCATCCAGTTTGCCTTTGCAGCCACCCGCTTCTTCTGTTCCATCTACTCTTCCTACCAGGCCTACTATCCTTAACGCACCCGCAATCATCTCCCCGAAAAAAAAAGGGACGTTACCACCTTTCGCACAGCATACCTCAACCACAGCTATGCAAGATTCCCTACTTATACCACCTATGAATGGAATGATTTCAGCTCCATTCAATATGAAGAATGGGCATTATGGCGTAGATATTGTGGCTAAAGAGAAAGATCCCATTAAAGCAGTAGCCGCTGGGATAGTAATCTTCTCTGATTGGTCCGTTGATTCAGGATGGATTATCGTCATTCAACATTTCAATAATTTAGTTTCTATTTACAAACATTGTGCTGTTTTGTTTAAAAAAGTTGGTAATTTAATTAAGGTAGGGGATATAATTGCACTGATGGGGAACTCTGGAGAGCTCTCGACCAATCCGCATTTACATTTTGAGCTTTGGTATGAAAGCGCAGCACTCAATCCGGAAGATTTTTATAATTTTTAAAATCATGTTTAATAATAATAAAATAAAAAATACAGGTCCTGTAACCATTGGTAATATTATAGGGCAGGGATCACATCTAGAGGGTAACATACATACGACAGGCAATTTGCGCATAGAAGGTAAAATAACTGGTAGTATTCAAACAGAAGCAAAGGTAGTTTTAAGTCATACAGCCCAGTTACAGGGTAATATTGTAGCTTACCATGCTGAAATTGGGGGGGAAGTGAGAGGAAGAATAGAAGTTGTGGAATTACTTGTATTAAAAACGACCGCGGTTGTATGGGGTGATATTATTGCTAATAAGTTGGTATTTGAGGAGGGGGCCTATTTTGATGGGAAATGTAAAATGGGCAAAAAGGCAAACGAAAAACCAGCGTCTCTCTCTACTGCATCTATAAATAGTTCATCTGTTACCACAGATCCATCAGAATCTGAGCAATCAGGCGATGATAAAATAGTAAAAAGCCATTCATTTTCTAAGTAGCTTATAGGATTTTTAAAATTATGCATACGCTTATACATCCCAAAGTACGTGGTTATATATGTACGACTGCCCATCCAGTAGGTTGTGTCAAGCAGGTACAGACTTCTATTCAATATGTTACACAGCGGCCTGCGATTGCTTACGGCCCTAGAAAAGTACTTATTATAGGTGGTTCTACAGGTTTTGGGCTAGCCAGTAGGATAGCAGCTACCTTTGGTTCACAAGCACAAACGATAGCTGTCTTTTTTGAACGGGAGGGATCTGCTGCGCTCCATCGAACCGCTTCTGCAGGGTGGTATAATACGGTTGCTTTTGAAGAGGAAGCACACAAGGTTGGATTGTATGCCAAAAGCATTAATGGGGATGCTTATTCAGATGCTACCAAGCAACGGGTTCTTGCGTTAATAGAGCAGGATTGGCAAGGAGGAATAGATTTAGTGGTTTATAGTTTGGCTTCTCCCCGCCGTATACATCCTAAAACAGGCCTCTGCTTCAATTCTGTTTTAAAACCCATTGGACAACCTTATACTACTAAAACCATTGACGTAATGCATAATCGGCTTGAAGAAGTAACTATTGAGCCTGCAAGCGATCAAGAAGTAGCCGATACCATTGCTGTGATGGGGGGAGAAGATTGGATGCTATGGATAGAAGCATTGTTGCAAGCTAATCTTTTGGCTAAAGGGGTACAAACCATAGCTTATTCCTACTATGGTTCTGCCTTAACCTATCCCATTTACAGAGAAGGGAGCATTGGTCAAGCGAAAAAGCATTTGGAAGCAACCAGCCAAGTAATACAACAGCGGCTAGAGGTACTCCAGGGGAGCGCCTTGATTTCTTTTAATAAGGCTTTGGTTACACAGGCTAGTGCAGCCATACCCGCTATACCACTGTATGTTTCTTTGCTTTACAAGGTAATGAAAGAAAAGCAACTGCATGAGGAATGTATGGAGCAAATATATAGGTTATATGTGGATCACCTATATAAAAATGGTGAGCGGCCAATAGCAGATTCAGAAGGATTCATTCGCATGGATGATTGGGAAATGCGTGAAGACGTACAACAAGCAGTTGCCCAAAGATGGTCTGAAGTCAATGATGAAAATTTATTACTTCTTACAGACTTGACAGGTTATAAACAGGCCTTCTACAGGCTATTTGGATTCGAAGTAGAGGGGGTGGATTACAGTCAACCGGTTGCTATAGACCGCTCTATTCCTTCTATAAGTACTTCCACTAAACGCTAGTAGAAAATATACCCCACAGACTCCTTTGAGGGTCTTTCCATGGATAGCTTCAGGATATGCCAAGAATAGTACTAAATTATCCCAATTTCTATACCAGGATTTGGTAATATGCGGATGCCGTTTGCTCCATAATGCCTTTAGATAGTCTTCCCTGAAGTATTATTATTGAATAGGTTTATTTGAGTCATACGATTTTCTCAGATTGAAATTGTAGGGTATACAAAACGATTGCTGGAAGTCCCCTAATCAATAGAACCCAATAGAGCTATCTCTTCTTGTCTTGTTTTATTTCTAAGTTTTTCATTACAATCCGCTGTTAACATGATTGTAGCAAGAAACAACAAAGGCACAATGCCCTGCTTTCTATATTTAGCATGTGCTTAATCTGATTCATATACAAATAAAAAATTGTAGTGTATTAAATAAGGTTTAATTTTTAAACGATTGTATATATAGCTATGATAACTTTCCAAGTTTATAAAAAAATAAAATAAAAGATTTAAATACTTTAGGGAAAGTAGCAAAAAAATGCATTGCCATCCACTTGGGGTTAAAACAGCCACGGATCATGCCTCGGCCCCTTCTTTAATTAATTTTTTAATACAAACTAGATTGGCCTAGGATGCTGCCGTATGTAAAAAGATTAGTTTGTTGTATTTGCTTAATTATAAGCACAGATAGGAATAAAGATATCCCCCAAAAATAATACGCTATGCGCCCTTTTCGTATAAAGGCATTAAGAGAACGCAACATTGGGTTATTAACCTTTATCCATGCCCTATTTAGACAGATAAAAGAAGTTAGCTTCGACTGTTTACAAGGCTTTAATCTAGCTATTCTTGCTGCCTTACCAACTATTGTTTAGATGTATAGGGTACCAGAAAGAACCGTAAGAATAGATAAGCTCACTTTATAAAGCCAAAACCAAAACCAAAGCACGTATCGGCTCCTCCTTAATTAAAGCGTCAAGACTTTATACGCCATACTTGCTGCTTAGCTTCAAAACATGTAGAAAAAGGCAGTAACATAGAGCTACCATAAAAAACATATTAAAGCGCAATAGATGCCACTGCTATGAGAGAGGCTTACAGGTGGAAACACAACAACAGTAACAAACTACTAGTTTTCTTTATTCATTGAATTATTTCGTACCGCAATTCCAGTATAGAAACTCATTAACAGCTATAAATTAGATTATCTATGTGGATAGATAACCTACTTTTACAAAGTATTTCAATAAACATTTTATTTGTTATTCATTAAATAAACTTTGATACAGCCCTAATTTTACATATATTTGCACCATGCCGTACGCGATAGCGGAGGAAGGAAAAGGAGGTATTTACTATTTGAGCAAAACCATACAAACTTAGCCTTGACACTAAAGAATGGTATGCAAAATAGTAAGTACCCTCCTTCATTGTTAATTACATATGTTAATCTATAAATTGAATTAAACACATGCATAAGTATAAGTTAAGTAGAAGAAATATAATATCAAAATCTTCACTTTGTTTGGTTGCAGTAGCTGTGACTGGATGCCAGAATCAATCCCAGCAACAATCATATTCAGCTGTTAATTCTAGTGTTAATTCTAGGAAGCATACTAACATTCGAAAGGTTGTATTCCCATTAACCAGGCAGATAAAGGATGCAGAGGTTATAGAGAGAAATAAAGCGGCACAATTAAAGCAAGCGCAATCGGAAATGTTAATAGCACCATTACTAGCAATGATAGCGGAAGATAAACCGAAGAAGGCATGGGAAATAAACATGAAAATGTTAGAAGAGATAATGAAAGTTAAAGCGGAAAGGAATAAGGAATGGGAAATAATAAAAATGCTAAAAGAGATAATGCAAGTTAATGGAAAGAGAAGAAGTATACATGAAAGAAGGATAGCAGAAATGAGAGAGGAAAAGGAAGAGACAGAGAAAATAGGAAGGGAGGCGAGAGAGGATTTGGAAAAAAGAATAGAAAGAGTAAATGCAGCGGAAAAGGCACTGGAAGCGGCACGTGGAACTGTAAAACAATTATGTATAGCGAAAAAAAAAGCGCAAGAGGCAAGGATGGCAAGGAAAAATAGAGAGGAAAGGGAAGCTAACATGAAAGAGGAAATGAAAATGATAGCGGGAGAGGAAATGAAAAGGCAAGGGCTAACGGAAATGGGAGTAGAAGCGACAGAAGAAGCAGTGCAAAAAATGCTTAATAAGCCTAATCTTCCATTAAAAATTGCTAAAAAAATAAGTGGTTATGTAGATAAAGTATTTAAAAAGATAAATTTATTCCATAAAAAAGAGCAGCAGCAATTGGGGTTGGGAACTAGAGGTTAAATATAATGGCTGTATACATCTGTAATGTATAGAACTTCTAATATATAGCAAACAAGGGGGAAAAGGGCCCTTTCTTCTTTAAGAGGAACGTTCTTTTTCTCCCTTTAATCATTATACAGCACCTCCACTCTTTACAAAAAAGTAAAATTCTGAAAAGCAATTAGCCTCTTTAATGAAATTTTTTAAAAAGGCTTTCTAACTCTAGAAACTTTTCTCTTTTTCTTTACACTTGTCCATTTTTTTAAAAGCAAGTTCCCTATCATTTTATATCATAATATAAGCTGATCAGCAATCGTATGCTACTAAGTAATAATCTTTTTTATTTAAATATCAGCTATTCTCTAGCTCATTAGTACACTTCGATAAGCCTCTATATTTTTTAATGCGATACCTGTCCCACGTACTACTGCCTGTAAAGGGTCTTCTGCAATATGTACAGGGAGATTGGTGAGACTATGTAAACGTTTATTCAGGCCACGTAATAAAGCACCACCTCCTGTTAAATGAATGCCATTTTTATAAATATCAGAAGCCAATTCAGGTGGTACCATTTCCAATGCCTTGAGTACGGCATTATCAATTTTAACAGCTGATTCTTCCAAAGAAGCAGTTATTTCTCTATAATTTACTGTTACGGTTTTGGGGATACCTGTCATTAAATCTTTACCATGGACCGAATAATCGGCGGGTGGATTCTTTAAATCAGTCCAAACCGCTCCTACTGTAATTTTAATTTGTTCTGCCGTACGCTCTCCAATAAGCAAACTATGCTGCTTGCGCATATAGTCCAAAATATCCTTATTAAAAGCATGCCCTGCTATTTTGATGGATTGGTCACAAGCAATGCCAGCCAAAGAGATAATAGCGATTTCCGTTGTACCTCCCCCAATATCAACTATCATACAGCCAATAGGATCCGCAATATTAATCCCTATGCCTATAGCTGCTGCAATAGGTTCATAAATCATATAAACTTCCTTACCACCTGTATGGGCAGCAGAATCCCTAACAGCTCTTTTTTCTACATCGGTTGTCCCAGATGGAATACAGATAATAATTTTATTAAAAAAAGGGGTAAAAAAATTAAACTTTTTTTTATGTAGCATCTTAATCATACCTTGAATCATTAGCTCTGCTGCATGATAATCTGCAATCACACCATCTTTAAGCGGTCTAATGGTTTTAATGGTATCATGTGTCTTTTCATGCATCTGCATGGCTACCTTCCCTACAGCTATCATTTTATTACTGCTCTTGTCTACAGCAATAATAGAGGGCTCATCAACAACAATTTTATCGTCTTGTATAATCAATGTATTAGCTGTTCCTAAATCAACAGCAATGTCTTTATAAAAATAACTACGGATTCCCATATACCCTATCTAAACAGATTAACAAATAAAAAGCTTTCATAATGGCTAAAACTAAAATACCTTGCTAAGCCGGACCATAAAATTACGTTTTAAAATTTAAGTAACGAAAACGCCAATCCATCAAAACAACCATACGTATAGTGTGTAATCCAATCACCCAGATTGCAATAGTAACTTGTATGGTTTATTGCTTTTATGCAAGGTGTATGCATATGGCCGAATATATAAAAATCATGGTGCATAGAAGGCTCTATTTCCGTTTTGCAGTAGTGTAATATACGATCCTCTTGTCCTAAATCCCAAGCTTTTTTACGATTATTTTTTTTTAAGCAATAGTAATCCACCATACCGTATAACCAATCGGCTGGTAATAACTTTGCCAGATGCTGTAGTAAAGCATTGTGGTACAATTTCAACAATAAGGAATAAGAACGGGTAGGATTGATGGTATCACCATGTCCGATTAAAAAACGCTTATTGCACATACAAACAGATAGTGGCGCTCGAAAAATCTGTACGCCACTTACGTGCATTAAATAATCCTTAGCCCAATAGTCATGATTCCCTAAAAAAAAATAAACAGGAATTTTTTCTTCACAAAATGATAAAAGTTTTGCTTGAAATCGCAAAGCACCTTTTGGGATAAGGTATTTATATTCAAACCAAAAATCAAAAATGTCACCTAATAGAAATAAAGCTTCTGCTTGCGGCTGTATATAATTTAACCACGCTATGACCTTGTCTTCTCGACAGCTATTGCTTGTTTTACTGCTCATTTGGAGCGGCAAATGTAAATCTGATATAAAAAATACCTTTTTCCCCTTTTGTAATTGTGTAATTTGTATCAAAGCTATAAACTAAACCGTTTCTTTAAAATCTTTTATAATAAGTTGTAAGGATTTATTACCAAGAAAATAGTTATAAGCTATTGTATAGGCTATAGAAAAAGGATTCCCACTTGCCACCAATGACTCATAAGCTGCTAGTCCAAAACCAATAGCTGTATAGTGTTGTTTACAACCCAATTGATAGAGTTGCAGCTTAAGATGTTGCCCCTTAAGCAAGCTATAGCTGCTAGCATAAACATGGTTGCTAACAAATACAGGCATAGGATTTCCCAAACCGAAAGGAGCCATCTGCATCAATATGTTAACAAATTTTTGCGTAATATCTTGAAAGGAAAGTAACGCATGAATGGATTGCCGTGGGATTAACAAATGATCCGCTATAGTATCTGCTACCACTTCCTCAAACATTTCCTGGAAATCAGAAATATTTTCTAATGGTAGCGTAAGACCTGCTGCAAAAGCATGGCCACCATATTGGCATAGTAGCGCGCTACAGGAAGCAATGGCTTCATATATATTATAGCCAGGCACTGAGCGAGCGGATCCAGTAGCTTTGCCATTGGAAAGCGTTAAGACAATGGTAGGTTTATGGTGTTGTTCGATACAACGTGAAGCCACAATCCCAATAATACCTTTATGCCAGTCTGGATTAAAGAGCACATTGCTTTTCCTTAATTTTGTATTTTTTGCTATAAGTGACAATGCTTCCTGTGTAATGGTATGGTCCAGCTCTCTTCGCAAGAGGTTTTGTTGATTGATAACTTGTGCCAGCGTTCTAGCTTGTTTGATATCTTTTTCCACAAGCAGCTGTACCACCAAGGAAGCATGGCCAATGCGTCCAGCCACATTAACGCGTGGTCCTATCTTAAACAAGAGATCCTCCATTGTAACATTACCAGCCAAAGAAGCTACCTCCATGAGCGCTTGTAGTGCTGGACGAGCGTTTTGCGCTAATTGTTTAATGCCATGGTAGGTTAAAATTCTATTTTCATCCACTAATGGAACCATATCACAAGCTGTACTGATAGCTACCAAATCTAAGTAAGGGTAAACTGTTTCATACTTCCATCCATTATACTTACAGCATGCTTGTACGAATTTAAAAGCAATACCACAGCCCGATAGTTCTTTAAAAGGATACGTACAATCGCCCTGCTTTGGGTTTAGAATCGCATAGGCCAAAGGTAAAGAATCACCCACCTCATGATGATCACAAACTATTACGTCTATTCCTAATGCAACGGCGCTTGCTATAGCTTCGTAAGCCTTTATGCCACAATCCAACGTAAGAATCAGTTTAACACCATTTTGATAGGCTTGTTCTATAGCTTGTAAGGAGACGCCATATCCTTCTAACATACGGTCTGGAACATAATACCTTATGTTAGATCCAGAAAATTGCTGTAAGAAAAGATAAACCATGGCCACAGCGGTTGTACCATCTACGTCATAGTCACCATAAATTAATATTTGTTCGCTGCGATAGAGCGCTTGCATCAAACGTGCTACGGCACGTCCCATCCCTAACATTAAAAAAGGATCGTGTAACGCCTCCAGAGAAGGACGGAAGAACTGTTTAGCTGAATCAAATGTTTCTATTGACCTATCAACTAAAATAGTTGAAAGAGGGGTAGGTACCCCAATTTCTTTTTCTAATAGAATTATTTTTTCATTTTCCTTCGGATAACGGATGACCCAATGTTTAGGCATGGGATGGCGTACCATACGGTATGTAATCAGTTTGACAGCAACATGGATAGCCGGCCTTTTTCCCGAGCGACTAACCCCTCTCGATTCAATTGCGCATTTGGATATTTTTCTTCAATTGTATTGTAGCAATCATATGCTTCCTTATATTGAGCAACTTCTTCAAAAGCATTAGCTGCTTTAACCAAATAATGCGGTGTATAGACACTATTTGGTTTGTAGTTTGCTGCTTGCTTATAATAAATGGCTGCTTGTTTGTATTTTCTTTGCTCACTATATGCGTCCGCTATAACCGCATAGGCACGGGCTTGTACAATAAAATCTTTAGAAGAAAATTTTTTCAAAGAGGCAATGGCTTGGTCATATTGCTTCTGATGCATGTAGGAGATCCCTGCATAAAAATGCATAAGGCAAGCCGTTGATGTAAAGGGGTATAATTCAATTATGCTTAGAAACCCTTTATGCGCACCCTCTCCTTCCAACGCTTTAGCAAAGTTCGCAGATTCAAAAAAACAAATTGCCTGAGCAGCCTCCTTTTTCGCTTGCAAATCTTTTTTGCTTTGATACAAATCCCATATGTATACCATAATAGGAACAAGCACTAAAAGGCAACCTATACAATAATAGCTGCGTTTTTTACGTTTTATAGCCAGCTGAAGTGCCTTTTCCGATTGGGAAAGCTCTTTTGCTGACGTAGCCCTGGGGACACTATTGATATCTACTAGTTTCATTACTTTAATTAATAGGGGAGAAAGGGGTAATCTTTTTGTTTATACACATAATCATAAACAGAAACCGGATCCGGCCAAGGGGAACTTTCTGCAAAAGCAACTGCCTCATTAATTTTATCCTTAATTTTATGATCTATAGCTTTTAGCTCTCTTTCTGTAATCATCCCATTTTCTAATACAAATTGTTTCAATTTTAGAATAGGATCCTCTGCCTTATAGGTCGCCACCTCATCTTTAGAGCGATAAGTTGCTGGATCAGACATAGAATGCCCTTTGTAACGATAGGTTACAAATTCCAGTAAACCTGGGACTCCTTTTCTAGCCTTCCGCGCAGCTTTTTGTACAGCATGGTATACTTCTTTTATACACAATCCATTAACGCTTGTTGCATCCATGTCATAAGATTGTCCTAGTTTATACAGATCTATTACATTGCTACTTCTTTCTACCGAAGTACCCATGGCATATCCATTGTTTTCAATCACAAAAATAACAGGCAAATGGTAAAGCATTGCTAAATTAAAAGCTTCATGCACCACACCTTGGCGTACTGCACCATCACCCATAAAAGTGATGCATAAATTTTCTGTTTTTTTATATTTTTCTGCAAATGCGATCCCTATACCCAAAGGAACTTGTCCCCCAACAATACCATGACCACCTAAAAAATGGCATGCTTTATCAAATAGGTGCATAGATCCCCCTTGCCCCTTAGCGATACCCGTAGCCTTTCCATAGAGCTCTGCCATTATGTATTTAGGATCTGTTCCCAATGCAAGTGGATGGGCATGATCCCGGTAAGCGGTAATATACTTGTCGCCTTTACATAAGGCAGAAACTGCTCCTACTATACAAGCTTCCTGTCCATTATAAAGATGACAAAAACCGCTAATTTTTTGTTGTCCATAGAGCTGTGCTGCTTTATCTTCAAACTTGCGTATCAATACCATTGCCTCATACCATTGTAAATAGAGGGAAAGGTGTTTCACATCTAACGCATCCGGCAACAAAACAGCTTCTTGCGCCTTGGTAACACGGTTTTTTTTAAAGGGATCCATCATTACATGTAGTGTTGCAGGGCTACTAATCTATTAAAAATTTTTAAGTATTTAAAGTTACCTAAACTACTTAATCTACGCTTAGAATTAGTGTTTTATACTTTAGCTTTAGTTATAAAAATAAAAATTTATTTTCAGAAAAAATTTTTTACTGTGGTATGTGTGCTATTCTATGCCCTCGAAGGCTACTTTTAATACGTAAAAGGAATTCCTTGTTAACCATACACTTATCCGTATATATCAGTTTAATTACTACTTAATGGATCTTCTAAATTGTTAATATTTATCTACTTTCTACTTGATAAATAAAGCTAGGTCATCGTTGTGAAAATACATATATTTTTTCTCATTGTTAAGTTAATAGGATTGTCTCTTAAGTTAATAGTGTTGCTTCTTTAATAGAGATTCTTAGATTTGGTAAACAAAAGAGCTCAGTAATATCTGTAAGTTGATTATTCCTAAGCGTTATCTTTGCCAGTTTTTGTAAACGAGAAAGCCCTTCAATACTTATAAGCTGATTATTATCAAGATTAAGATGTTCTAGCTTTTGTAAACGAGAAAGCTCTTCAACACTTATCAGTTGGTTATCATTAAGATTTAGCTTCTTTAGTTTTGGTAAGTTAGGGAGTCCTTCAATACTCGTAAGTTGGTTACCACTAAGATCTAGCTCTATTAGCTCTGGTAAATCAAAGATCCGCTCAATACTTTTAAGTTGGTTATAATCAAGCTTTAGCTTTTTTAATTTTGGCAAGCTACAAGCTAGGAATTTCAATACTTGTAAGTTGATTATCACCAATATTTAGCTCTATTAGCCTTGATAAACTAAGGAGTCCATTAACACTTCTAAGTTGATTAAAACTAAGATTGAGATTTTCTAATTTTGGCAAGCTAGGAATTTCAATACTTGTAAGTTGGTTACCGCTGATACAAAGGTATTTTAAGCTATAAATAACCCCATCGTCCAGTTTCTGGAACAATATACGCAACGTATCTTTATTAACCTTAACCTTACCTTCAATAATTAAATCAGTAAAAGGCCTTCGAAAAGGCTTTTGATCAATCATAATTTTTTTTAATGTTGATGTTCGCTAATGCAAGTAGAAACGCTCCACGTTCGCTATTAAGGCAGTCCAGGCAATCGAAACAAACGTGTTCTACCCCACTTAAGTCAACAAAAAAATTTTTTACCGAAAAATTTCTAATGGTAATTAGATAAGGATTTATAGTATTGTTGTACCTGAGCTTTAAAGATTCTACTGCACATGCTATAAAACGCCAATTATTAATCTGTATTAATGTTTCTACTACTTCATCAGGCAATCTAGATATAATATATTTTGTTAATAGCTCATTAGGAAGGTCTAGTAAATTTTTTCACTACCTATTTGATTCTTACTGGAACACGCTTTTTGCTGCTCATTAGGCAGCATGTCTTGCTTATTCACTTGGCAAGCGATAAGTGAAAAAATGGTTAACAATAGCGTTAAATAAAAATGCAATAATTGCATGATAAAAAATTTAATTGGTAGTTCACAAATAGCCTCAGTAGTTTGCCCAAAGCGGTAAACTAAATCACATCCTAAGCTTCAATAGATCTATTGCCTAATAACTTAGTGTGCTTTTTTCTTTTGTGCAACTCTTTATAAAGTATCATTATATAAGTATACTACATAACTTATCCTCATAGCATAAAGCAATCCACCTTTCTTTTAATGTATGAGAGAAACTAAATCGGCAGAATCGTACGTTTTTAAGAACTTGTAGAATCAGTAGAACTTGTAGATTGTTTATTCCAAGAAATGAAATTTTTTAGCTTTGATAACTTAGATGAGCGTGGGACCAGCTGCAAGTCGTCTTCAGTAAGCTGGTTATTTCCAAGACAAAGTCTTTTTAGCCCCTCCGGTAAGCTAGACAGATCCAACTCAGTAACATCTGAAAGTTGGTTGTTTTTAAGATAGAGTTTTTTTAGCTCTGGTACGTTAGATAACTGAATAATTCCTTTAATGCTGTTATTACTAAGATGAAGTATCCTTAGGTTTAGCAAGGAAGGTAACCCAATTACAGTTTCAAGTTGATTGTTCTTAATATTCAGGCTTTCTAGTTCTGGCAAACTAGGTAATCCAATAATATTGGTAAGCCGGTTGTTGCTAAGGTCAAGTTCTCTTAACATAGTTAAATTAGGAAACCCAGAAACAGTTGCAAGCTGGTTATTGCAAAAGAATAGCCTTTTTAGTTTTAACAAAACAGGAAACCCAGTAAAATCTTTAATATTTAATCTATTATTCTCCATAATAAACAATTTTAGGCTTGGCAACTCAGGTATTGAATTAAGACTACTAAGTTGGGGGCCAAATATTCTAAGCGTCTTTAAGCTATTTTTAGCCGTATCATCCAGTTTCTTGAATAACATATGCAATATTTTATCGTTGATTCCATGGTTAGGTTTTAGGATGAGTTCAGTAAAACTAAATTTAGTTTGATCAATTGTAATCCTTTCTAATGTTTCAATACAGATTAACGAAAGCAAGAAATCTTCAAGAACTAGATCCTTGAATGTATCACTCCGTCCCGGTGAACTTAATACAGAGAGTTGCCATTCATAATCTGAATAAACAAAACGAACATGTTTTATACCAATACGTATAATAAAATCTTTGTCTCTGTTAAAATTTTCTTTAGTAATTAGATAAGAATTTATAGTATTGTTGTACTTGAGCTTTAAAGATTCTACTGCACATGCTATAAGACGCCAATTATTAATCTGTATTAATGTTTTTACTACTTCATCAGGCAATCTAGATATAATATACTTTGTTAATAGCTCATTAGGAAGGTCTAGTAAATTTTTTTCACTACCTATTTGATTCTTACTGGAACACGCTTTTTGCTGCTCATTAGGCAGCATGTCTTGCTTATTCACTTGGCAAGCGATAAATGAAAAAATGGTTAACAATAGCGTTAAATAAAAATGCAATAATTGCATGATAAAAAATTTAATTGGTAGTTCACAAATAGCCTCAGTAGTTTGCCTAAAGCGGTAAACTAAATCACATCCTAAGCTTCAATAGATCTATTGCCTAATAACTTAGTAGCGCTTTTTTCTTTTGTGCAACTCTTTATAAAGTATCATTATATAAGTATACTACATAACTTATCCTCATAGCATATCGCTTATAATCTTCAACTATACTATAAACCCATACTAATTAAGTATAAAGGGTATAATTAGTTTATATAAGTCATTTGAATTTGAATAGGAAATAAAATAAATTATAATCTATAAAATATCTAAAAAAAATCAAAATTTCTAATATGCATACCCTATCCAATCTAAACCAAGGCATTGAATATGATTCCCCTAAAATATACTTCTATTCTATTACCGCTTTTCACCAAACTTACAATAGAGCTTATTGGTTTTATAATTCCTGCATAAATGCTCATTGGTAGATCCAATTTTCCCATAGCTACCCAAACCAACCGTTGGTCTACTTTAGCAATGAGAACAAAATTGTTTTAATAGCTAATCGTGGTAATACCCTGTCTGAAACCCAAAAAGATCTAGTAGGAAAAACTTTGTAATTAAATATAATTAACTCAAAATGAAATAATATATCGTCTTATTTATGCCAAAGTAAAGGAAAAAAAATAGAACATTCCATTTATATTGCTGATTGTTTAGTATATGTTTTTAATATAGCATCATGGATAACACTTGGATCACAACTGTTAAGAAAAACAGCTTTTCATGTGAAGAGTGCGTAACAGCTCACTGATCGAACAACAGGGCGTCAATAATGAACAGGCATAAAGTATGTTACCGAAGCTGTGGCCTTGCTATTAGGTAGTAAGGGGTAGGAGAGCATTCTAATGAAGCTGAAGCTAAATAAGTGATTCTTAGTGGATTTATTAGAAAAGAAAATGTAGGCATAAGTAGCCAGAATAATGGTGAGAAACCATTACACCGAAAGACTAAGGTTTCCACGGCGATGTTTGTCATCCGTGGGTTAGTTGGGCCCTAAATTGAAGCCGAACGGCGTAGGCGATGGATAATCGGTTAATCGGTTAATATTCCGATACTAGTTAGCAATAGAGAAAGGGGGACGAAAGAGTGAAAGGCTTGCCTTCTGACGAATTAGGAGGTTAAAGCCTGTAGATAGAGGCAACGGCCTTTGATAATGCGTAGACCTACAATTAACGAATAGGTAAAGGAGGCTGGCCAGGACCATAGCTAAAATAGCAGTCTAAATCTGATTCCATGTATTGCCAAGGAATCGAATCAGCTAACTGGAATAAAGCTGTGTTTAGGGTTAAGAAAACTAGATAAGCGTTGCTCAAATAACCTATCACAATTACTATATATTTTCTTTGATTGCATCCCTATTTTGCAAGATTTTTATACAAAACAACTCAAAAAATGGTTATTAACTAATAAGAATTTAATCACTATTATTCTGATAAACAAATAAATAGGCAATGCTTCAAGGACAACTAATATTAAGCGAGTACAACAAACTAATCCTTTACATACGGCAGCATCCTAGGGCAATCTAGCTTGTATTAAAAAATTAATTAAAGAAGGGGGCCGAGGCATGATCCGTAGCTGTTTTAACCCTAAGTGGATGGCAATGCATTTTTTTGTTATTTTCCCTAAAGTATTTAAATATTTTATTTTTTTATATATACTATATATATATATAAAACTATATAATAATCGTTTAAAAGTTAAAATTTATTTGATACACTAATTTATTTAATACACTATAATTTTTTATTTGTATACAATTCAGATTAAGTATATGTTAAATAAAAATAGAAAGCAGGGCATTGCGCCTTTGTTGCTTTTTGCTACAACCATGTTAGCAGCGGATTGTAATACAAAACCTAGGAGTAAAAAAGGACAAAAAGAAATAGGACCACAACCAGCAACAAAACCAGCATCAAAACCAGCATCAAAACCAGGAAGTGAAGCAACAACAGGAATAGTAGTAAAAACAAGGAAAATTGTACCAGTGGCAACACAACAACCAATAAAAACAGCAGCAACAGTAGGGGGAGGAACTGTGACAGCAGCAACTAACAACTGCCAACAGCAACTTCTATGTAGGACCCTATATGAGGCGGCAGCTAAAGGTTGTGTAGTTTGTATTGAGGCTTTACTTGCAGGAAACCCTGATGTAAACCTAAAAGATGATGACGGGTATGCTCCTTTACATTGGGCAGCATCTTGTGGCCATGCAACTTGTATTGAGGCTTTACTTGCAGGAAACCCTGATGTAAACCTAAAAGATGATGACGGGTATGCTCCTTTACATTGGGCAGCAAGGAATGGCCATCTATCTTGTGTTAAGGCTTTAGTTGACAAAGGGGCTAATGTAAACCAAGAAGATGATAATGGGAATATTCCTTTACATTTGGCAGCATCCTGTGGCCATGCAACTTGTATTGAGGCTTTAGTTGATAAAGGGGCTAATGTAAACCAAGAAGATAGTGACGGGTATGCTCCCTTACATTGGGCAGCAAGGAATGGCCATCTATCTTGTGTTAAGGCTTTAGTTGATAAAGGGGCTAATGTAAACCAAGAAGATAGTGACGGGTATGCTCCTTTACATTGGGCAGCAAGGAATGGCCATGCAACTTGTATTGAGGCTTTAGTTGACAAAGGGGCTACTGTAAACCAAGAAGATAATGATGGGTATGCTCTTTTACATTGGGCAGCAAGGAATGGCCATGCAACTTGTATTGAGGCTTTGATTGAAGGAGGAGCGGATGTAAACTTAAGAGATGATAAGAGAAGGTCTGCTTTACATTGGGCAGCATTCTGTGGCCATGCAACTTGTATTGAGGCTTTGATTGAAGGAGGAGCAAATGTAGACCTAAAAGATAATGACGGGTATGCTCCTTTACATTTAGCAGCAGCCGAAGGCCATCTATCTTGTATTGAGGCTTTAGTTGACAAAGGGGCTACTGTAAACCAAGAAGATAATAATGGAGAAACTCCTTTAGATCTGGCAAAACAATTTGGCTGTCAGGAGTGTATTAAGTTCTTACAGGCTAATGGAAGGAAGTAGGAGTTGTTATTGTACAGTAGCTGCAATAGGAAAACGTTTTTTTATTTTCCCCAAAGTGCGTAATGCGCGCTTTGGGTTTAGCCTGATAGATCAACTTATCCTTCGAATGCTTGTTGGGATCCTATATGTCTAAAAAATGGTTGGTAAGACAGTAGGAATAGCCAGATTAAAGCCTTGCAAACAGGCGAAAGTAACTTTTAGTAGTTGCCTAAATAGGGCATGGATAAGGGTATGTGATAGCGTATGATTTTTATATATTTTGGTGTGTGTTTAAAAACTTATAATGTAGTAAAACAACGATAAAGAATAGGAAAACATACACACATAAAAAATTAAGAAATATAATGCAAAGTATAACCTATTTAGGATTCTCATTATAGTACTAGTAATGCAGTAATTTACTTTATTTATTTTACTGTTTCAAAATAATAACCCAATATTGTGTTCCCTTAGTGCCTTTATATGCAAGGTGCCTAGGGTATTATTTGAGGGATATCTTTATTCCTATCTGTGCTTATAACAAGCGAGTACAACAAACTAATCCTTTACATACGGCAGCATTCCTAGGGCAATCTAGCTTGTATTAAAAATTAATTAAAGAAGGGGGCCGAAGCATGATCCGTAGCTGTTTTAACCCTAAGTGGTGGCAATGCATTTTTTTGTTACTTTCCCTAAAGTATTTAAATCTTTTATTTTTTTATATATGACTATATAATAATCGTTTAAAAGTTAAAATTTATTTGATACACTAATTTATTATATTTATTATAATACACTATAATTTTTTATTTGTATACAATTCAGATTAAGTATATGTTAAATAAAAATAGAAAGCAGGGCATTGCGCCTTTGTTGCTTTTTGTTACAACCATGTTAGCAGCGGATTGTAATACAAAACCAATAAAAACAGCAGCAACAGTAGGGGGAGGAACTGTGACAGCAGCAACTAACAACTGCCAACAGCAACTTCTATGTAGGACCCTATATGAGGCGGCAGCTAAAGGTTGTGTAGTTTGTATTGAGGCTTTACTTGCAGGAAACCCTGATGTAAACCTAAAAAATAATGACGGGTATGCTCCTTTACATTGGGCAGCATCTTGTGGCCATGCAAGTTGTATTGAGGCTTTGATTGAAGGAGGAGCAAATGTAGACCTAAAAGATAATGACGGGTATGCTCCTTTACATTGGGCAGCATCTTGTGGCCATGCAACTTGTATTGAGGCTTTAATTAAAAAAGGAGCAAATGTAGACCTACAAGATGATGATAAAGGGACTGCTCCTTTACATTGGGCAGCAGGCAAAGGCCATCTATCTTGTATTGAGGCTTTAATTAAAAAAGGAGCAAATGTAGACCTACAAGATAATTACGGGACTGCTCCTTTACATTTAGCAGCAGGCGCAGGCCATCTATCTTGTATTGAGGCTTTACTTGCAGGAAACCCTGATGTAGACCTACAAGATAATAACGGGTATGCTCCTTTACATTGGGCAGCAAGGAAGGGCCATGCAACTTGTATTGAGGCTTTAATTGAAAAAGGAGCAAATGTAGACCTACAAGATAATGACAAGGATACCGCTTTACATTGGGCAGCAATAAAGGGCCATGCAACTTGTATTGAGGCTTTAATTAAAAAAGGAGCAAATGTAGACCTACAAAATGATGATAAAGGGAGTGCTCCTTTACATTTAGCAGCAGGCGCAGGCCATCTATCTTGTATTGAGGCTTTAATTAAAAAAGGAGCTAATGTAAACCTACAAGATAATGACGGGTATGCTCCTTTACATTTAGCAGCAGGCGCAGGCCATCTATCTTGTATTGAGGCTTTAATTAAAAAAGGAGCTAATGTAAACCTACAAAATTATAAAAAGGATACTCCTTTACATTTGGCAAGACGATTTGGCCGTCAGGAGTGTATTAAGTTCTTACAGGCTAATGGAAGGAAGTAGGAGTTGTTATTGTACAGTAGCTGCAATAGGAAAACGTTTTTTTATTTTCCCCAAAGTGCGTAATGCGCGCTTTGGGTTTAGCCTGATAGATCAACTTATCCTTCGAATGCTTGTTGGGATCCTATATGTCTAAAAAATGGTTGGTAAGACAGTAGGAATAGCCAGATTAAAGCCTTGCAAACAGGCGAAAGTAACTTTTAGTAGTTGCCTAAATAGGGCATGGATAAGGGTATGTGATAGCGTATGATTTTTATATATTTTGGTGTGTGTTTAAAAACTTATAATGTAGTAAAACAACGATAAAGAATAGGAAAACATACACACATAAAAAATTAAGAAATATAATGCAAAGTATAACCTATTTAGGATTCTCATTATAGTACTAGTAATGCAGTAATTTACTTTATTTATTTTACTGTTTCAAAATAATAACCCAATATTGTGTTCCCTTAGTGCCTTTATATGCAAGGTGCCTAGGGTATTATTTGAGGGATATCTTTATTCCTATCTGTGCTTATAACAAGCGAGTACAACAAACTAATCCTTTACATACGGCAGCATTCCTAGGGCAATCTAGCTTGTATTAAAAATTAATTAAAGAAGGGGGCCGAAGCATGATCCGTAGCTGTTTTAACCCTAAGTGGTGGCAATGCATTTTTTTGTTACTTTCCCTAAAGTATTTAAATCTTTTATTTTTTTATATATGACTATATAATAATCGTTTAAAAGTTAAAATTTATTTGATACACTAATTTATTATATTTATTATAATACACTATAATTTTTTATTTGTATACAATTCAGATTAAGTATATGTTAAATAAAAATAGAAAGCAGGGCATTGCGCCTTTGTTGCTTTTTGTTACAACCATGTTAGCAGCGGATTGTAATACAAAACCAATAAAAACAGCAGCAACAGTAGGGGGAGGAACTGTGACAGCAGCAACTAACAACTGCCAACAGCAACTTCTATGTAGGACCCTATATGAGGCGGCAGCTAAAGGTTGTGTAGTTTGTATTGAGGCTTTACTTGCAGGAAACCCTGATGTAAACCTAAAAGATAATGACGGGAATGCTCCTTTACATTTAGCAGCAGATTGTGGCCATGCAAGTTGTATTGAGGCTTTGATTGAAGGAGGAGCAAATGTAGACCTAAAAGATAATGACGGGAGTGCTCCTTTACATTTAGCAGCATATTGTGGCCATGCAAGTTGTATTGAGGCTTTGATTGAAGGAGGAGCAAATGTAGACCTAAAAGATAATGACGGGTATGCTCCTTTACATTGGGCAGCATCTTGTGGCCATGCAACTTGTATTGAGGCTTTGATTGAAGGAGGAGCAAATGTAGACCTAAAAGATAATGACGGGTATGCTCCTTTACGTTTAGCAGCATTCTGTGGCCATGCAAGTTGTATTGAGGCTTTGATTGAAGGAGGAGCAAATGTAGACCTAAAAGATAATAACGGGAGAGCTCCTTTACATTGGGCAGCATCTTGTGGCCATGCAACTTGTATTGAGGCTTTAATTAAAAAAGGAGCAAATGTAGACCTACAAGATGATGATAAAGGGACTGCTCCTTTACATTGGGCAGCAGGCGCAGGCCATCTATCTTGTATTGAGGCTTTAATTAAAAAAGGAGCAAATGTAGACCTACAAGATAATAACGGGTATGCTCCTTTACATTTCGCAGCAAGGAATGGCCATGCAACTTGTATTGAGGCTTTAATTGAAAAAGGAGCAAATGTAGACCTACAAGATAATGACAAGGCCGCTTTACATTGGGCAGCAAGGAATGGCCATGCAACTTGTATTGAGGCTTTGATTGAAGGAGGAGCGGATGTAGACCTAAAAGATAATGACGGGAGAGCTCCTTTACATTGGGCAGCATATTGTGGCCATGCAACTTGTATTGAGGCTTTAATTAAAAAAGGAGCTAATGTAAACCTACAAGATAATTACGGGTATGCTCCTTTACATTGGGCAGCAGATAAGGGCCATGCAACTTGTATTGAGGCTTTGATTGAAGGAGGAGCTAATGTAAACCTACAAAATAATAACGGGGATGCTCCTTTACATTTCGCAGCAGGCCTAGGCCATCTATCTTGTATTGAGGCTTTAATTAAAAAAGGAGCTAATGTAAACCTACAAAATTATAAAAAGGATACTCCTTTACATTTGGCAAGACGATTTGGCCGTCAGGAGTGTATTAAGTTCTTACAGGCTAATGGAAGGAAGTAGGAGTTGTTATTGTACAGTAGCTGCAATAGGAAAACGTTTTTTTATTTTCCCCAAAGTGCGTAATGCGCGCTTTGGGTTTAGCCTGATAGATCAACTTATCCTTCGAATGCTTGTTGGGATCCTATATGTCTAAAAAATGGTTGGTAAGACAGTAGGAATAGCCAGATTAAAGCCTTGCAAACAGGCGAAAGTAACTTTTAGTAGTTGCCTAAATAGGGCATGGATAAGGGTATGTGATAGCGTATGATTTTTATATATTTTGGTGTGTGTTTAAAACACTTATAATGTAGTAAAACAACGATAAAGAATAGGAAAACATACACATATAAAAAATTAAGAAATATAATGCAAAGTATAACCTATTTAGGATTCTCATTATAGTACTAGTAATGCAGTAATTTACTTTATTTATTTTACTGTTTCAAAATAATAACCCAATATTGTGTTCCCTTAGTGCCTTTATATGCAAGGTGCCTAGGGTATTATTTGAGGGATATCTTTATTCCTATCTGTGCTTATAACAAGCGAGTACAACAAACTAATCCTTTACATACGGCAGCATTCCTAGGGCAATCTAGCTTGTATTAAAAATTAATTAAAGAAGGGGGCCGAAGCATGATCCGTAGCTGTTTTAACCCTAAGTGGTGGCAATGCATTTTTTTGTTACTTTCCCTAAAGTATTTAAATCTTTTATTTTTTTATATATGACTATATAATAATCGTTTAAAAGTTAAAATTTATTTGATACACTAATTTATTATATTTATTATAATACACTATAATTTTTTATTTGTATACAATTCAGATTAAGTATATGTTAAATAAAAATAGAAAGCAGGGCATTGCGCCTTTGTTGCTTTTTGTTACAACCATGTTAGCAGCGGATTGTAATACAAAACCAATAAAAACAGCAGCAACAGTAGGGGGAGGAACTGTGACAGCAGCAACTAACAACTGCCAACAGCAACTTCTATGTAGGACCCTATATGAGGCGGCAGCTAAAGGTTGTGTAGTTTGTATTGAGGCTTTACTTGCAGGAAACCCTGATGTAAACCTAAAAGATAATGACGGGAATGCTCCTTTACATTTAGCAGCAAGGAATGGCCATGCAACTTGTATTGAGGCTTTAATTGAAAAAGGAGCAAATGTAGACCTACAAGATAATGACAAGGATACCGCTTTACATTGGGCAGCAATAAAGGGCCATACAAGTTGTATTGAGGCTTTAATTAAAAAAGGAGCAAATGTAGACCTACAAGATGATGATAAAGGGAGAGCTCCTTTACATTGGGCAGCAGGCGCAGGCCATCTATCTTGTATTGAGGCTTTAATTAAAAAAGGAGCAAATGTAGACCTAAAAGATAATGACGGGAGAGCTCCTTTACATTGGGCAGCAGATAAGGGCCATGCAAGTTGTATTGAGGCTTTGATTGAAAAAGGAGCAAATGTAGACCTAAAAGATGATAAAGGGAATGTTCCTTTACATTGGGCAGCAATAAAGGGCCATGCAACTTGTATTGAGGCTTTAATTGAAAAAGGAGCAAATGTAGACCTACAAGATAATGACAAGGATACCGCTTTACATTGGGCAGCAATAAAGGGCCATGCAACTTGTATTGAGGCTTTAATTAAAAAAGGAGCAAATGTAGACCTACAAAATGATGATAAAGGGAGTGCTCCTTTACATTTAGCAGCAGGCGCAGGCCATCTATCTTGTATTGAGGCTTTAATTAAAAAAGGAGCTAATGTAAACCTACAAGATAATTACGGGTATGCTCCTTTACATTTAGCAGCAGGCGCAGGCCATCTATCTTGTATTGAGGCTTTAATTAAAAAAGGAGCTAATGTAAACCTACAAGATAATTACGGGTATGCTCCTTTACATTTAGCAGCAGGCAAAGGCCATCTATCTTGTATTGAGGCTTTGATTGAAGGAGGAGCTAATGTAAACCTACAAGATAATTACGGGACTGCTCCTTTACATTTCGCAGCAGGCCTAGGCCATCTATCTTGTATTGAGGCTTTAATTAAAAAAGGAGCTAATGTAAACCTACAAAATTATAAAAAGGATACTCCTTTACATTTGGCAAGACGATTTGGCCGTCAGGAGTGTATTAAGTTCTTACAGGCTAATGGAAGGAAGTAGGAGTTGTTATTGTACAGTAGCTGCAATAGGAAAACGTTTTTTTATTTTCCCCAAAGTGCGTAATGCGCGCTTTGGGTTTAGCCTGATAGATCAACTTATCCTTCGAATGCTTGTTGGGATCCTATATGTCTAAAAAATGGTTGGTAAGACAGTAGGAATAGCCAGATTAAAGCCTTGCAAACAGGCGAAAGTAACTTTTAGTAGTTGCCTAAATAGGGCATGGATAAGGGTATGTGATAGCGTATGATTTTTATATATTTTGGTGTGTGTTTAAAAACTTATAATGTAGTAAAACAACGATAAAGAATAGGAAAACATACACACATAAAAAATTAAGAAATATAATGCAAAGTATAACCTATTTAGGATTCTCATTATAGTACTAGTAATGCAGTAATTTACTTTATTTATTTTACTGTTTCAAAATAATAACCCAATATTGTGTTCCCTTAGTGCCTTTATATGCAAGGTGCCTAGGGTATTATTTGAGGGATATCTTTATTCCTATCTGTGCTTATAACAAGCGAGTACAACAAACTAATCCTTTACATACGGCAGCATTCCTAGGACAATCTAGCTTGTATTAAAAATTAATTAAAGAAGGGGGCCGAAGCATGATCCGTAGCTGTTTTAACCCTAAGTGGATGACAATGCATTTTTTTGTTACTTTCCCTAAAGTATTTAAATCTTTTATTTTTTTATATATGACTATATAATAATCGTTTAAAAGTTAAAATTTATTTGATACACTAATTTATTATATTTATTATAATACACTATAATTTTTTATTTGTATACAATTCAGATTAAGTATATGTTAAATAAAAATAGAAAGCAGGGCATTGCGCCTTTGTTGCTTTTTGTTACAACCATGTTAGCAGCGGATTGTAATACAAAACCAATAAAAACAGCAGCAACAGTAGGGGGAGGAACTGTGACAGCAGCAACTAACAACTGCCAACAGCAACTTCTATGTAGGACCCTATATGAGGCGGCAGCTAAAGGTTGTGTAGTTTGTATTGAGGCTTTACTTGCAGGAAACCCTGATGTAAACCTAAAAGATAATGACGGGTATGCTCCTTTACATTGGGCAGCATATTGTGGCCATGCAACTTGTATTGAGGCTTTAATTAAAAAAGGAGCAAATGTAGACCTACAAGATGATGATAAAGGGACTGCTCCTTTACATTGGGCAGCAGGCGCAGGCCATCTATCTTGTATTGAGGCTTTAATTAAAAAAGGAGCAAATGTAGACCTACAAGATAATAACGGGAGTGCTCCTTTACATTGGGCAGCAGATAAGGGCCATGCAAGTTGTATTGAGGCTTTGATTGAAGGAGGAGCAAATGTAGACCTAAAAGATAATGACGGGTATGCTCCTTTACATTGGGCAGCATCTTGTGGCCATGCAACTTGTATTGAGGCTTTAATTAAAAAAGGAGCAAATGTAGACCTACAAGATGATGATAAAGGGGCTGCTCCTTTACATTGGGCAGCAGGCGCAGGCCATCTATCTTGTATTGAGGCTTTAATTAAAAAAGGAGCAAATGTAGACCTACAAGATAATAACGGGTATGCTCCTTTACATTTCGCAGCAGATAAGGGCCATGCAACTTGTATTGAGGCTTTAATTAAAAAAGGAGCAAATGTAGACCTAAAAGATAATAACGGGAGAGCTCCTTTACATTGGGCAGCATCTTGTGGCCATGCAAGTTGTATTGAGGCTTTGATTGAAGGAGGAGCAAATGTAGACCTAAAAGATAATGACGGGAGAGCTCCTTTACATTGGGCAGCATATTGTGGCCATGCAACTTGTATTGAGGCTTTAATTAAAAAAGGAGCAAATGTAGACCTACAAGATGATGATAAAGGGACTGCTCCTTTACATTGGGCAGCAGGCGCAGGCCATCTATCTTGTATTGAGGCTTTAATTAAAAAAGGAGCAAATGTAGACCTACAAGATAATGACAAGGATACCGCTTTACATTGGGCAGCATCTTGTGGCCATGCAACTTGTATTGAGGCTTTAATTAAAAAAGGAGCAAATGTAGACCTACAAAATGATGATAAAGGGAGTGCTCCTTTACATTTAGCAGCAGGCGCAGGCCATCTATCTTGTATTGAGGCTTTAATTAAAAAAGGAGCTAATGTAAACCTACAAGATAATTACGGGTATGCTCCTTTACATTTAGCAGCAGGCGCAGGCCATCTATCTTGTATTGAGGCTTTAATTAAAAAAGGAGCTAATGTAAACCTACAAAATTATAAAAAGGATACTCCTTTACATTTGGCAAGACGATTTGGCCGTCAGGAGTGTATTAAGTTCTTACAGGCTAGGCAGTAGGATATACTATACTATACTATACTATATTGTTTCCCTCATGGACCCTAACCATTATCTTGTATAAAAGCTTTAAAAGCATTATATTTACTAGCCAGCTCATAGTATAAAAATTATTCAAATCAAAAAATGTATACAAAGGCCTATGCAAGGACGTTTAACTTTCTCGATGATCAAACCAGATGCAGTTCGCGCCAACCATACTGGTGCCATACTTACTATGATAGAGCAGGCAGATTTTGTTATCAAAGCCATGACCATGCTTCAGCTACCCCAGAGCGTAGCGGAAGCTTTTTATGCAGTGCATGCCGATCGACCCTTTTATAAGGATCTATGCCAATTTATTGCTTCTGCTCCTGTGGTTGCCCTGGTATTAGAAAAAGAGCAAGCCGTAGCAGATTTTCGTGCGCTTATGGGCGCTACCAACCCAGCAGATGCTAAGGAGGGTAGCATTAGAAAATTGTTTGCTACTTCTATTGATTATAATGCTATTCACGGATCAGATTCAGACCAGACAGCGCTTTGGGAGAGGACTTTCTTCTTTCCTGGTCGTGCGCTGCTATGAGGGAAGTCTCGTCGGTACGCCGTTCTCTTCTTTTTTTCTGTTGTAACGTTTCACGTGGAACATATTCAGTGAGGGTATGCTGTTGGTTTATGATATTATTGTAGTAGGCGCTGGGCATGCAGGTTGTGAAGCTGCTGCAGCGGCTTCTAAAATGGGTTCTAAGGTGCTGCTCATTACCATGAACTTGCATACCATTGGGCAGATGTCCTGTAATCCGGCCATGGGTGGCATCGCAAAAGGTCAAATTATTCGAGAAATAGATGCATTAGGGGGGGGCTCTGGTCTGGTAGCAGATCAGTCAGCCATCCAGTTTCGAATGTTGAACACCTCCAAAGGGCCGGCTATGTGGAGTCCCCGTACACAAAATGATCGACAGTTTTTCTCAATATGTTGGCGTCGTCTCCTAGAATCATTGCCCAATATTGATTTTTGGCAAGATATGGTGTCCTCTTTGCTTATAAGGGATGGTAGGGTAAGCGGTGTTAAGACGGTTTTAGGTATTGAGGTAACCAGTAAGGCTGTTATTTTAACCAATGGAACTTTCCTGCATGGCCTTATGCATACTGGTGAGCAGAAAATATCTGCAGGACGTGCCACAGAGCGTGCTGCAATAGGTATTACGGAACAGTTGAAAGCAGTAGGGCTAGAAACAGGGAGAATGAAAACAGGTACATCTCCTCGGGTAGATAGCCGTACCTTGGATTACCATAAGATGGAAGAGCAGCCTGGTGATGTAGCGCCTGCTACTTTTTCCTTTTTACATAGTGCCCCGCTTACTAAGCAGAAAAGTTGCTTTATTACTTATACCAATAAGGTAGTGCATACCATCATAAAAGATAATTTGATACACTCTCCCCTATATAATGGACAAATACAGACGCTAGGCCCTCGTTATTGTCCTTCGATAGAGGATAAAATCTTTAGGTTTGCAGATAAAGAAAGGCATCAAATTTTTGTAGAACCAGAAGGTTGGCATACCATTCAAGTTTATTTGAATGGGTTATCTTCTGCACTTCCGCAGCCTATTCAATTAAAAATGTTAAGAGCTATTCCAGGACTTGAACAGGTAAAGATGCTTTCCCCCGGTTATGCCATTGAATATGATTATTTTCCTCCTACGCAGTTGTACTATACATTGGAGTCTCAACGGATACAAAATCTTTATTTTGCTGGTCAAATTAATGGGACTACTGGTTATGAAGAAGCGGCTTGTCAAGGCTTAATGGCTGGTATCAATGCACATAGAAAAATCAATGAGCTAAGTCCAGTAGTCTTGAAAAGATCAGAAGCCTATATCGGTGTCCTCATAGATGACCTGGTTAGTAAAGGAACAGAGGAGCCTTACCGTATGTTTACTTCAAGGGCTGAATTCCGCCTTTTGTTAAGACAAGATAATGCGGACCTTCGCTTAACAGATTATGGACATTCGATTGGGTTGGCAGAGGAAGAGAGATTCCATAAAGTATGCCAAAAAAGAGAAGCGATTGCGGCTGTTTTAGATTGTTTAAAAACATGGAAGTTAAAACCTGTAGCGATTAATCCGATGTTGGCATCAATAGGCGCAAATTTGATCCAAGAAACACAATCTGCTTATACATTGCTTAAAAGACCAAATATTACCTTGGACGATCTGTTGCGTTTGGACCAATCAATCAATGATAGATTAACTGCCTATACAACAGAAACATTAAACCAAGTTGGTATTCAGGTGAAATATGAAAGCTATTTTCTTAAAGAAAAAGAACTGGTGGAAAAAATGGATCGTTTAGAGCATTGTGTGATTCCTGCTGATTTTGATTATAGTCTATTGAAAAAATCACTCTCCTCAGAGGCATTGGAAAAATTGCAAAAACAGAAACCTGCTACGTTGGGTCAAGCTTCTAGGATCAGCGGCGTAAACCCAGCTGATATCTCTATTCTTATGCTTTATTTACGTAAGGGATAGCAACCATTTTTCTTGTATGGATGTGCTATTTTTTTGATAATGCTATATAATTTTCTAAATTAAGTAGTTGTATCATTACCGATGGTATTTTATTTAAGTGCTGTTTAAAAGAGCATATATCGTTTATATTTTAGGTAGTTTTTTTATTTTTACTTGTAAAGGTATAGATTATACAAAGAAGGGTATAAAGCGATTACATAAGAGTTAATGGTATACCCAACAAAGTGAAGAGGGAGGAGATTTCTTGTGGGCGTGTTGTTGTATAAGTTATGCGCAGAGAAGCGCAGGATATATGGGAAAAGTTGTTGCGATTGTAAATCAAAAAGGGGGGGTAGGTAAAACTACTACTGCTATAAATTTGGCAGCTAGTTTGGCCGTTTTAGAAAAAAAGACGCTTCTTATTGATGTTGATCCACAGGCAAATGGAACATCTGGGGTTGGTATTAAGCTCGAAGAAGTTGATCATAGCATATATGAATGTATTGTAGAGGCAGTGGATCCTTCCCTATTGATCAAACCTACCGCTATTCCTTATTTATATCTTTTACCCTCTCATATAAATCTAGCAGGCGCAGAAGTGGAGATGGTGAATTTTAAAAGTAGGGAAGGTCGTATGAAAGAAGCATTGAAATCTATTGTCGATCAATATGATTATATTATAATTGATTGTGCGCCTTCTTTGGGTTTAATAACCATTAATGCCTTAACTGCTGCAGATTCTTTGATTATACCGGTTCAATGTGAATATTTTGCTTTAGAAGGATTAGGTAAACTATTGAATACCACTAAAATTATACAATCTCGTTTGAATCCCAACCTTGAAATAGAAGGTATCTTAATGACGATGTATGATGCACGATTGCGTTTGGCTAATCAAATTGTAGCGGAAGTTAAAAAACACTTTCAACGCATGGTTTTTGAGACGATCATACCAAGAAACATTAAGTTAAGTGAGGCGCCGAGTTTCGGTATGCCTGCTATAACTTATGATGCGGATAGTAAGGGTGCGGTGAGCTATCTTAGCCTTGCTGAAGAAATTATAGGTCGAGTGGTACAAGCAAGTATGTGAACTTTTAATTATTGCCTTTATGCAAAGTACAACAAAAGGACCCCCTAGAAATGTGTTAGGCCGAGGGTTAGGAGCCTTGTTAGAAGATTCTATTACACAAACCATTGCGGCTTCTACTGAAAATCTTTTTCGGATTATTAAAATAGCAGCCATTACAGTCAATCCTTGTCAGCCTCGGAAGGACTTTAATGAACGATTGCTGCAAGAGTTGGCTGCCTCTATACAATTACATGGCATTATACAGCCGCTTACCGTACGTAAGGAGCATGCGGATACCTATCAATTGATTGCTGGGGAACGCAGGTTGCGCGCTGCTCAATTAGCTGGTCTAACGGAAGTACCAGCTTATATACGTACCACAGATGACCAGCATATGTTGGAATTGGCGCTTATTGAAAATATCCAACGTGCTTCCTTAAATGCCATTGAGATTGCCTTAAGCTACCAACGCCTGCTGGCAGAATGCAAGTTAACCCAAGATGCATTGGCTGAACGAGTGGGCAAAGATAGAACTACTGTAAATAATTACTTACGTTTGCTTAAATTGCCTCCTGCTATTCAAGCTGCGCTTCGAGATCAAAAGATTGCTATGGGACATGCTAGAGCGCTTATTAATTTGCCTAATGAAGCAGCACAAGTAAGCTTACTTAAAAGAATAGTAGAAGCTGTTCTTTCTGTCCGTGAAGTGGAGAAAATAGTACAAAATGCTGCTGTAGATAAGCAGCTGAAGAACCTAATGCCTAAAGTGGAATTTAATCCTGATTTTAAGTCAAAAATTTTGATAACTACACAGCAATTGACGCACCGATTGCATACAAAAGTAAAAATTAAAGCTGGTGCGCAAAGTTGGGGTGAAATTAAAATCGTATTTAACTCGGAAGCAGAATTAGATAGAATTATTGCGGCTATTGCACCTACTATGTAGCGTGAAATGCTTGCTGCTTTACTGTAAGGGTGTGTTTGTATGGTATTTCTTTTTTTAATTTCTTTATCCCATAAGCTTATGTTCATAAATAGAAGCAGTCAGTTACGTCAGGATGCTTCCCTGTTTGATGTGGTTACAGATGGTAGGCTAATGCTGTTTCTGCAAGGGGATAAGGAACCATTGTTGCCTACTATTGTATGATGAAGTTGCGTTACATTTGGTTTTTAACTCTAGTGAGCGTTAGGGTAGCTTTTGCACAGCCCCTTTCACTCAGTAGGTCTACGTTTGTAAATAGGAGCAATCAGTTACACCAGGCTGTTGCATGGCCTTACCTATTGAGGACCCATAATTTCATACCACCTAAGAAAAATAAAGCGCAGCTGTTGCATGAAGCCATGTCTACCCATGCAACGGTACAACGTTCCTGGCTTTCTTCTATGGTAGTACCTGGACTAGGTCAAATTTATAATAAGCATTACTGGAAAATTCCTTTTTTTTATTTGGGTTTTTTATTGGGTGGTATAAAAATACGTGCAGAACATAATGAGATGCATAAGCATGAAAGAAATAAGCTTGAAATAGATAAGCAAGATGGAAATGGAATATCAAAATCATCTACTGCAAGCAGCAGCCTTCCTAGTAAAGGTTTTACGGAAAGGCGTATAGCCGAGTGTAAGCGTGCGCGTAATTTATTTATTTTAATTACAGCCGTTTGGTATATATTGAATATACTGGATGCTTATGTAGGGGCACATGGAAGAACAGTTAATTTTCAGGATGATATAAAAATAGAGCCATCTACTGCCGCAACTGTTGCGCCTGCTGTCCTAGCAACAGCATCTGCTTATTCATCCGCTGCTACTATTCCACTTGTTACTTTTTCTTTTCCAATACACCTTAAAAAAGGTGTATTATAAAAGATGAGTCTGGATAGGGTAGTAGGGTACAGCAGAAAGAGGAAGCATGTGTCTTGAAAAGGGCTCCTGTTTGCTGGATGGAGTAAAATAAATGTTTTGAAATAAATAATAGGTTTCATTTGTATGGAGCATAGGCAATGGTGTACGAAAAATTTAATAGGGATGGCCTTAAACCTGAAATTTTCACGTAATTTTTATGACTGATGAGCGGTATAGTACAAGACGTACTACAGTAAAGGAAATAGACGATCTGCTATATGAGGAATATAAGGTATTGGATCACGGATTTATTAGAGTAGTGGATTATATGGGTTCAGATAGCAGTATAGTACAAGCGGCTCGCGTCTCATACGGTAAAGGAACCAAACAAATCAGTCAAGATGAAGCGCTTATCAATTATTTAATGCGTCATGCACATACCACTCCCTTTGAGATGTGTGAAATTAAGTTTCATGTGAAACTTCCCATTTTTGTTGCAAGGCAGTGGATAAGACATAGAACGGCAAATGTAAATGAATATTCAGCTAGGTATTCGATACTGGATAATGAATTTTATATACCTCAACCTGAACATATTGCCAAACAATCTAGTAGCAACAACCAGGGAAGTGGTACGGTTTTTGATAAGGTAACTGCAAAAGAGATAGCCAATACTTTAAAGAATGACGCTCAATTGGTATATGCGCATTATAAAAAATTTATTGAACAAGAGCTTGCAAGGGAAACTGCACGCACCAACCTAACCATTAATTATTATACACAGTTGTACTGGAAAATAGATTTACATAATCTTTTGCATTTTTTAAAATTAAGAGCGGATAGGCATGCACAATATGAAATAAGAGTTTATGCTGAAAAAATGCTTGAACTAGTACAAAAATGGGTCCCATTAACTTATAAATCTTTTGTTGAATATCAATTAGAATCTATATGCCTATCTAAGAAAGGCCTAGCAGTAGTACGTAAGTTAACAGAGGGAAAGAAAATCAGTAAAGAAGAAAGTGGACTCAGCCAAAGAGAATGGAATGAATTAATGCTTGTGTTAGGGAAACCAACCGGTTAATTTTGTAAGGATGCTATGTTGCCTGCTTTGTATTGAAGGAAGTCTTTACAAAAATACAAAGCCAAACAAGCCTGCATACGGTGTTAGAAAAGAAGAATTTAAACAAGTTTGCCATAGTTGTAGCTATTATTTATGATTATTGAATTTAAACTGTAATAAGCAATGAATGAAAAAGGAACCATATCGGTACATACAGAGCATATTTTCCCTATTATCAAGAAATTTCTTTATTCAGATCAAGATATTTTTTTGAGAGAGTTAGTAGCTAATGGAATTGATGCTGTACAAAAATTGAAAAAGTTAGCTTCTATGGGATTCTATGAAGGTCCTATAGATCATTTATCGGTAGAGGTAATAGTTGAAGCAGAAGCAAAGAAAATTATCATTAAAGATAATGGCATTGGCATGACAGCGGATGAGGTTAAACAGTACATCAATCAGATAGCTTTTTCTGGTGTTACTGCATTTGTAGAGAAGTATAAGGAACAAATGGAGCAGCATGCATTGATTGGTTGTTTTGGGTTAGGATTTTATTCAGCGTTTATGGTTGCTAAGCGGGTAGAAATTATTACAAAGTCCTATCAACAAGCAGCAGAAGCTGCGCATTGGATTTGTGATGGAACTACTGATTTTGAGCTTTCATCTTGTGAAAAAGCCACCATAGGAACAGAAGTAATTTTACATCTTTCGCAAGAGGCCGAAGAGTTTTTAAAAAAAGAGCGCATACAAGCCATTCTGGAGAAACATTGCCGTTTCTTACCGATACCTATTTTACTAGATGGCAATAGCATAAATCCCACCCCTCCTTTATGGATTAAAAATCCATCTGAGCTAAAAGAAGAGGATTACCTTTCCTTTTATAAGACGCTGTATCCTTTTGCAGCGGATCCACTGTTTTGGATTCACCTTAATATGGACTATCCTTTCACGCTTACTGGTATACTTTATTTTCCTAAAGCTGCTAGCTATTTTGAGCAAAAGGAAACCATTCAACTGTATGCCAGACAAGTTTTTATTACAAGTGATGTAAAAGAAGTAATCCCAGGTTTTTTACATCTGTTACATGGTGTTATTGATTCGCCTGATATACCGTTAAATGTATCTAGGAGTGCTTTGCAAGCAGATAGGAATGTAAAAAAAATTAGCAGCTATATTGCTAAGAAAGTAGCTGAAAAATTAGGAGCACTTTGCCAACAGGATCGTAAAGCGTACGAGGCCAAATGGAAAGATATTTCTCTATTTGTCAAGTATGGTATGTTAACAGATGAGAAATTTGATAAAGCAGTTAGGGAGATAGTCTTGTTACAGAATGTAGCAGGGACCTATTATACTATAGCAGAGTATAAAGAAAAAGTGTCTTGTGATCAGACTGATAAGCACAACGATGTGATTTTTCTGTATACAACAAATCCCCAGAAGCAAGCGGTTTACCTGCAATCAGTAGCGCAGAAAGGGTATGACGTATTGTTACTCAATAGTGAAATTGATACCAATTTCATTAATTTCGGTGAGTATAGGTTTGATAAAATCAAATTTAAGCGGGTGGATACCGCTTCTATTCATGAGCTTATTGAAAAAGAAGAAACGGTAGCATACCTATTAGAAGAATCAGAAAGAAAAGATTTACAGTCTATTTATGAAGATTCCATTGGTAAGGAGCAGACTACTTGGTCTGTTTTAGCTATGTTACCGGAGGAATTGCCTGTAACTTTTGTTACTTCTGAGCTTATGAAACGCATGGAGCAGTTTTCGAAAAAGGAAGAGACCAGAAAAGAGGCTTTGCACAGCATGCAATTGGCCATTAATGGGAATCATCCGTTGGCTAAAAAGATACTCCATACAACAGATTCTGCTAAACGAAAAGAGCTGGCAACTGCTGCCTATCAATTGGCGTTGCTATCGCAAGGTCTCCTAGAAGGTTCCTTGCTAACAGAATTTATAAAACATGCTATAGATAGGTTACTGGCTCAATAGGAAAATAGGTATACCCTTGCTATGAAGGTCTCCTGACTACGATTGAATTCTAAATTACGTATTCTTATTACCTATGCTACAGGATGGGTTGCCATCCATTTACCTTGGCCTACATTTTGGTGTCATGCTAGTAGGCCTACTAGCTATAACAATCTTCCCAAGAAGATATCATAGGCATATAGCCGATAATCAGAATTACAAGTAAGTATTTTATATTGTATATGGAATTAGATAAAATTGATAAAAGCATTTTAACGATCTTACAAGTTAACGCAAAAATAACGAACGCTGCACTTGCACAGCAAATCAATCTATCTCCTGCTGCTACATTGGAGCGTGTGAAAAAGCTAGAACAGTATAAAGTTATTACCAACTATTATGCACAAATAGATTATACCCAAGTAGGTTTTGATATAGCCCTTATAGTGGGTATAACCTTTCAAAAAATGACGGGTACAGTTGTTAAACTGTTTCAGGCCGCTATTGATAAAATAGCCTCTGTTCTAATGTGCTATCAAGTAATAGGCAATTTTGATTTTATCTTGATGGTACAAACCAAAGATATGGCCAGTTATCAAAGTGAAGTAGTAGAAAAATTATATATGCTTGATGGAGTAGAGCGCATTCAAACACTAACAGTTACACAACTACTGAAGAACAAACCATTACGCTTGGGGTAATACATAGCTGTAGTGAATTCTTTAAGTCCTCCTAGTCAGCAGCCTGATCAATAATAGTTTGAAAAGTTCTTAACCGTACCGTATTGAGCTTTGAACGCTTTAATAAATATTCAAATAAGCTAAATAGGAACATTATGTGTTTACTTATTTTATTGTAAACCCCTTGAAAGCTATCTGCATTAACATCCTTAAAACTTAACATAATGACCGGATGCTTACCTTGATAAGTATCGATGTACCTTCCATCTTCTAGTTTACCAATTGATAAATCATCTTGGGTTAATTCTTTCAATTGTCTGATTGACTTCAGCTATTGCTGATTCACCCTTCTCTGTAATATTATTTTCTTTTAGGTTAATGCTTTGAATTGTCTGATTAACTTTTACTGCTTCAGCTATTGCTATTGCTCCTTCATCTTTAATATTATTGTTTGTTAGGTAAATTCTTTGAATTGTCTGATTAACTTTTATTGCTTCAGCTATTGCTATTGCTCCTTCATCTGTAATATTATTGCTTGTTAGGACAATTTCTGTAATTGTCTGATTAACTTTTACTGCTTCAGCTATTGCTATTGCTCCTTCATCTTTAATATTATTGCACGTTAGGTAAATGCTTTGAATTGTCTGATTAACTTTTACTGCTTCAGCTATTGCTATTGCTCCTTTATCTGTAATATTATTGCCTGTTAGATTAATTTCTGTAATTGTCTGATTAACTTTTACTGCTTCAGCTATTGCTATTGCTCCTTCATCTTTAATATTATTGCACGTTAGGGAAATTCTTGTAATTGTTCTATTTGCTTTTAATGCTTTAGCCATTGCTTGTACAAATGCTTGTACAGTTTTAATTTTAAGCCAATGTAAGAAAATATTTTTTATTGTCTGATTATCTGCTAATACTTTACACACAATGGTCCTTTTTATTGGGTCATTACCAATAAGCAATGTAATATCTTGCGTACTGAGGCTCCTGAGCTTATTAAATTTTTCTGTATAAAGCTTCGTTAACTTGTCTCTCATAACGCTCCTCATGCACTTAGAAGTATTCCATAGCGCACGATCAGTAGCTTCATCTGTGTATTCAGCTATTTTTTCAAATATGTCTCGGTAGAATATTGGAGGTAAATCCTCAGTTTGTTTATCCATATTTTGCCTATTCATTTGGCAGGAAACCACTGAACTGGTTAATAGTAATAATCTTACTACTATTTTATTAGCATTTTTTTGCATAACGGTTTATATTTTTTATTTTACTGTTGATTTATAGCTACTTCGCTACCTTTATTGTTTAAACTGTTTTTATCTTATCTCCATGTTAATTCTACCCTTGCAACGCATATTAAACTAGTTTAATATTTTAATTATCCAATAATCAATACAAAATCAATACAAAAAAGCAAAGGATCAGCCATGTGACTTATTCTTTTTTGCTAAAGGAAGCATATAATAAAAGGATAAAGTAGGAGTTTTAGCTTTTCTAGCGGAAACTTATCTAAACAGCTTTGAACAGTTGTGTATCGCTCTAAGTGCGCATAAGCTTGGTTTAATAAATTGATAACCAAACGTAGCTGGACAATCGTTACATGCATACCAACATTTTTACTAAATGTGGCCTCATAAACTAAAGTTGTATAAGATAAAGTGGGGTTACTCACCAATAAAGTGATTCTTAGTAGCTGTAATGCATACATTAAAAAATCTTTTTGCTCCTTTATGGGTAGTTTATGAAAAAATTCAGATTGCTAAGTTTTGTAAAATTACCGCTGTAGTAACTGCGTATCCAATTACTAAAATTGGAGAAATGTGCTGTTTGCTCAGCTAATTGAAAGGCTTTACTTGGATTCCCTTCTGCTAAAAAGGCTATTTCACTATACCTATGTGTGGCTAATGCAGTGTACTGCTTACGAAGCAGTTGTTCAATAGCTTCCTCCGAAAAAGAAGGAATATAATACTGCTGGCTACGAGATACAATGGTTGGTATTGTCTTTTCACTAGCACAACTTACTAATAAGAAAACAGTTAAATTTTAACATGGTGTTTATTTGGATTATACCAATAATATATACATAGGTAACATATAACAAGTCTTTTAACATTAACTATAATGCTTTATTAGACCTCATACATGTAGCCAGGAATTTAGTAGGATATCAATTTTATGGGTTGGCGCAGAGGGTTAAGTTACTTTGAAAGAAAGATACAAAATAGCGGGCTGCAAAGACAATGCATACAAATTAACCGTTGTTATACTTTAAAGCGCTTGTCGGCTGTCTTGCCGATGTTTTTATTTGGGTAGTATTTTAATTGGTTTTCAGGTAGTTTTTTTCTTAGTGTATGCTATACCTAACTTATAGCTTAGATCTAAGAGAACCTAGAAATTTGTCTTCTTTTTGTAGTTTCGTGGTATGGAAATAGCACGTTGTACGCCCAATACTATAGATCGTCTTCCTGCTCTGCCAGGGATCTATACTTTTTATAGCCATAAGGAGGCATTGCTTTATGTAGGGAAAGCAAAGGATATTCGAAAGAGGGTAAGTGATTACTTTCTTGCCAATAAGCTGCATAGCCTAAAAACGCAATGTATGGTTAAGCAGGTTGCTTCTATTGCTTATACGGTGGTAGATTCTGAGTATGATGCGTTACTTTTGGAGAATAATTTAATTAAAAAGCTACAGCCTAAGTACAATATTTTGTTAAAAGATGGTAAAACCTATCCTTATTTATGTATTACGTATGAGCGTTTTCCCAAGTTGATACTTACCCGTAAGGTCTTGCCCTCCTTAGGGAAATATTATGGACCTTTTACAAGCACGCAATCTATTAAGCGAACGTTAGAGGTTATAAGAAAACTTTTTACTTTTCGTACCTGTAGTTATAATCTTTCAGAAAAAAACATAATCCAGAAAAAATTTAAAGTTTGTTTGGATTATCATTTGGGACTCTGTAAGGGACCTTGTCAAGCTTTTCAAGATGAGCTAAGCTATCAAAAAGAAATAAGCCAAATAGAGGCCTTGCTTAAAAATAATTTTGCACCTATAAAGAAAGTTTTTAAAGAAAAAATGGGAGCAGCTGTCCAATTACTGGATTATAAAACGGCACAACATTGTAAAGAAAAGTTATCTCTACTAGCGCAATATCAAGCAAAATCTTTAGTAGCCAATCCTTTAGTAGGGGATTTAGACGTAGTTGCCATTGTAGCGGATCAAGATTATCTTTTTGTTGCCTATTTGCATATTCAGATGGGTGCTGTTTCTTTTGCACAGCAGCGTGTGTTTACTAGAAAGCTAGAAGAAAAAGTAGAGGATTTGATAACTTTAATAGTATATGAATTGCGTTCTTGCACCAACAGTAATGCAGCTGAAGTATTGGTCAATATTCCTTGCAAAGCTGTGCTAAGTTCTTTTGTTATAACCATGCCTAAAATAGGCGATAAACGAAAGCTGGTAGCGTTGGCATTGCAAAATGCATTATTGTGTAAAAAAGATTTTTTATATAAAAAAACCCATCATCAAGACAACCCTCCTGTTATGCTTTTGCAATTGCAACATGATTTGAAGCTAAAAGAATTACCTTATTGTATAGAATGTTTTGATAATTCCAATATATATGGACAACATCCAGTAGCTGCTATGGTTTGTTTTAAGAATGGGAAACCATCTAAAAAGGATTACCGCCATTATAACATTAAAACAGTAGTAGGGGCTGATGATTGTGCATCTATGCATGAGGTGATAACGAGGCGTTATAGTTATTTAGTGGCTACGCAAGCAGCATTTCCTCAGCTTATTGTAATAGATGGGGGAAAAGCGCAGCTCAATGCTACAGTGGCTGCTTTGCAGCAAATAGGCGTGTATGGGCAAATAGCTGTTATCAGCATAGCCAAACGATTAGAGCTACTTTATTTCCCTAATGATGCTTTACCCATCTGTTTACCTAAGCAAGCGCTTTCACTGAAGCTGTTGCAGCAGTTGAGAAATGAAGCCCATCGTTTTGCTCTTGCTTTTCACAGAAAGAAACGTACACAAGCATTGACATATGATGAATGGGAAGCTATTCCAGGTATTGGCCCTAAGACATTAACTAAATTATGGAAGCAATTCCATACACCCGCTGTGGTTCAATCAGCTTCCTTAGAAGCGTTGGTTTCCGTAATGGGTCCAACAAAGGCCCAGCAGCTGTATACCTATTTACATAATAGATCATTTGAAAATGACATAAATACTATATAGGTGCCGGTTTATTTTCATGCAATAGTAGTCTTGCCCACTTATAATGAAAGGGAAAATATAGAAGAGCTACTTACCGCTATTTTTGATCTAAATAGCGGCATACATGTTTTAGTAGTAGACGATAATTCTCCTGATGGAACAGCCGAGGTAGTGGTAAAGTTACAACAGTATCATGCAAATGCTTTGCACCTTTTAAATCGTTCCAAAAAAGAAGGATTGGGACAAGCCTATTTAGCTGGGTTTTCTTTTGCATTAGCTGCGGGTTATGCCTATATCTGCAGTATGGATGCGGATTGGTCCCATGCGCCAGCTGATTTGTGTAAACTTTTAAATTTATGTGCGCATGAGCCAATAGATATGGTTATCGGCTCACGCTATATTGCAGGTGGCCGAATTGTAAACTGGCCCCATTCTAGAATTTGTTTATCTTATGTGGCAAACTGGATAGCCAGAGTCATTACAGGGATAGCTGTTAAAGATACTACAGCTGGATTTGTCTGTTATAGGCGCGAGCTTTTAGCAGCTATTTTATTAGTGCCTATTGTTTCTGTGGGGTACAGCTTTCAGGTAGAAATGAAATTCTTAGCCCATCAGAAGCAAGCTAACATAGTGGAATGGCCCATTACGTTTACAAATCGGGTTAAAGGCCAATCTAAAATGAATAGAACAATTGCTTGGCAAAGTTTCTTACATCTTCTTCAGATGAAATGGAATAGCTGGGTTGGTAAGATGAAGCCGTTTCAATAGACTTTACAGATTTTGCCTAGAATGCACTTCAAACGTTAAGTTAAATTAATTATTTATATTGATTTAGGTTATTATTTTTAGGTTTTTTCATGATATTTCTATGGAAATCCAACCAAGTGGCCAGTTAAGTTTAGTAGATAGTACAGATAGTCAACGTAAATACAAGCATACAAAGAAGGGTTGGTTCTAGCAGTCGGTACCACAAAAGCCTCTAGTAGGCCTGCAGGTAGCATCTTTTTAGACCGTAGTTACAAGTTACGGTCTAATAATTAAAGTGAAGCAATAAAAGCTGTATCAAGTCCAGTAATTTGGGCAATAAAAGAGACCTCAACACCATTCGCTAGCATGGCTTTAGCTATTTCAAGGTTCCTTTCCATTTTACCTTTTTCCATGCCTTTTTCTATACCCTGCATTATCCCCTGCTGTCTGCCTTCTTCAATGTATTTTTGTGCAATGGTTCTCATAATCGTAGCTGTTTCTTCTTTAGATAAATGGCTCGAGATGACCCGTTCTAATGCCGCCTGTTTTTCTTCCGGTAACTTAGCATCGCTATACCATACCAAAGCCTTTATACAAATATAACCTTTTTCTTTATCTACTAATAGAGCGTGTTGGCAGTGTGTAAATAGGTTTTCCCATAATTTGAGTATATCGCGTTTATGGATGTGTTTGAGCAGGTATTCAAACATAGCCAAATGTTTCTTTTGTAAAATGGCATCATCTGACATGCTTTGTAAATCAATCAGTTGATACTCTTCCCCCATTAATTTTTGGGCTTGTTCAGGGTTGCTAAACAATTGCCATATATTCCTGGGTGCATGGTATGGTTTAGAGCCGTGGTAAATTACAATGGGACATATTAAGGGCAACTTATCTTTATTTTTCCTATTGCGTTCGCATAACAAAAGCATGTATTTCCATAAGCGCAATGCCATCCAATGATCTGAGGTAACTTGTGCCTCAATTAATACATAGACAAAAGCTTTTTCTTGATTTTTAGTTTTAACGGAATAGAGGAGATCGGTTAGTTTTCTTTTAAGGTCATCTTCAACAAAAGATTCTTTTTCTATGGTGATCTGACTTAAATCAACAAGCGCTTTAAAGTCAGCTGGTAAATAGTGTTCTAGGAATTCCTGTGCAGCTAGTTGATCCGTTAAGATCTTTTTGATTAAAGCATCATGCTTTAGATGGCTGGTCATACTGTCTTATTACTTTATTCTTTTTTTGCAATAAATACCTTGTTTATAATCAATGGAAATCTTCCATATAAAGCATGCACCATCTTAAAGAACAAAGGCAATAACATGACCTATTACTCCGATTTAGGTATTCTGGAACGAAGAACATGGATCTCTTTAGTAAGCTCTTGATTGTCCTTATTTGTAATATGAACAATGTATGCTTTCGTAATAGGATCTTTCTGTATACATCTCCCTGGTACAATTTGATAGGCAGCATTATCATCTGCTTGGTCTACCTCATTCCCTTCATCATTTTTACTTATTGCAGAAAATGTTTCTTCCGCTTTTTTCAGGAAACGTATTGATTGATGGTAAATAACATTATTATTTCCTATAGCTATATCCACCATCCCATATTTTTCCATGTTCTGATTTTTAACTAAAACAGCCGCTGTTCTAATATTATTATCTCTACGAGTATAAAAATATTTATCCGCATCTTCGCGTTCTAACAAATAGTAAATAGGCGTTAAATCATGCTTGACAATTTCTTTAATTAAATTAGTTGGATTCTTATTTACTGCTTTAAATTGCCAATCGTAAGAATTTTTTGGTGCCTGCTGAAAATGATCCCAAATCGTATTAACCGGAAGAGACCATTTTTTTACCCTAGCATGGAGCTTATACTTTGTATGAAGTGAGCTTAAGTTTATTGGTATTGCTTCTCTTTCAAATTCCACCCCGCTATTACTTAGTTGTAACTGGTCTATAGCAGGAGGATCTATTGCTTTTTCACTGTTTTCTTCCTCCCATCTATTGATGGCCAATGGTTTTGATTTAGTGGCAATCTGCTTTTTAGCCTTATTAATAGGCTTAGGAAGCCCATTAGATTTTTTTTGGCCTGTTTCCTCTATTCTTGTGGATAACGCATTTACATCATCTCTGCTAGTATTAGGCTCTGCTACTCCTAAAGCCTTTTTAATATCTTCCTCTTCAATATCTTCCATTTGGACACCCTGATTCATACTATCTATCAAGAGTTTTTCATATTTCTCTGTTACTTCTTCAACTGACTGATTTTTAAGAGCTTTAGCTAAAGTAATAAAAATAGGCTTAGGGACCTTGTGCATGTATTTTTTACATCTATACTTGCTATCATTATTATCTATTTTGTTTTGGTTATCATCCATAAATAGATTCATCAACATTCTACTGAATATGCTTTCTCTTCGCCATATGCACGACATAACTTGATGTAATTTTTTTTTCTTCGTATCATTATCAAGAATACGCTTACAATCACATGGTGGCTCACTTTTTTGACTATACGCTAAGCCTGCAGAACCAAAAGAGAACCCCTCTTTTTGTATTATGCTACGGCGAGCTTGTATCAAAAATTGTATTCTTTTCGTATCAAAACCCCACGCGAATTCCCCATAAGTCATTTCCTGGTCCTCAATAGCATGACCAACAATGGATCGAACCGTTTTTTTTAACAATTTATCGATTTTGTCTTCTATTGAAAACATTTCTACTATTGTAGCTACATCTCCTTTCATTAAACATATTTTTTTCGTCACTTCTTCTTCACTGATCTTTCCTTCTATTATTGAACGTATCATTAAACATATGTTCAGCATACTCTGTACTTTTGGTTTTTCTTTCTCACAATCGGATACTTTTCTACCTACTTTTCCTAAAAAACGGGGAAATTTTTTTCGATTTTTTTTCCCTTGCCAATCAAAATTATATTCGCGTGGGTTACAAGTCTTTTCCTTGTTCGCCATAGCCTTAATAATTTCAACACATTTTTCAAACTTTTTACCGTTTTCTCCTGCCATCATTGAACGTATTTGTTCTATAAATGTCTGGACATTGTCTTCTTTTTTCATTGAAGGTATCCTTGAGCATATTTTTACCGCTTCCTTTACTTTCTCGTAATCAGGTGCGTTAAATGTAAACCTCTTGCGTGTTATATTTAAGTTCCCTGTTGTGAAATCTTCTAAAGCAGAATATAAAATCTCTTTTTCTTCTTTCGTCATTAATGGTAATATTTCAGAAAATTTAGAACATGGAAGAAGTATTATATTATTATTAATATATAACACAGGAAATGGAAGGTTACATCCACAATCATAATGTGTTTTTTTTTCTTCATACTTTTGCGTTATTGCACATTCCTGATTGCTAGTTTGACTTCCTCCTTCCATAGCTAATAGCTGCTTCGTACAATTTGTCATGGCCATTGCTATACAGCCTATTTTTAGGAAAGCATATAGAAGCTTAAGGTAAAATGATCTATCGTTGCCTTTATTAATCTGCATAACTAAAAGTTTTGTTATTGTTGAATAAATACACCACTTTTAAATTATAATTAATTTTTATCTCTTTTTCAATAAAATAAATAGGATTTCTTGAAGCATGCGATTTAAATAGAATGAGGCCGTTGCAATAGACTTTAAAGATTTTGACTAAAAATCTTGGTATAGACTGATTGATTATCAAGTAGAAGAAGAAGTAAATGATCGGATCACTTTTAGTAGATTTTGTGGTATTTCAATGGATATTTCTGTTCCGGATCATAGTGTATTAAGCAGATTCAGGACTACCCTTACAGAGAATAATTCGCTAGAAAAGTTATTAAAAATCATTAATGATCAGTTATCTAATCATGATGTATTGGTTCAAAACGGATCAGCAGCTATTGATCCCTCTATCACGCCTATCCCTAGATGTCCTAAAGGTAAAAAAAGCTATGACCTGAATGAAGATAGCACTATAAATGTGGTAGAAAGTTATCAAAGGAGAGCAGATCCAGAAGCGAGTTGGACAAAAAAAGGCCATAATCAATCTTTACTATGGCTATAAGCGACACCTCTTTGTTGAAAGTAAAGAAGGTTTAGTTCTATCAGTCAGTACTACAAAAGCATCTAGTCATTTACCGGTTTTGTTGGATAAAGTAGCACTTCAATCAGGCAGCAGGGTATATGCAAATAAGGCCTATAGTGGATTACCTAATGAAACTTTACTGAAGAAAAAAAATTAAAATCAGCTATTCAGAAGAAAGCTTCTAGAAATAATCCCCTATCTCCTTACAGCTAAACGGTTTAATAAATTGGTAGCCAAGACAGGTTATAAGGTAGGATGGATGCGTGTTTGGAAGTATTAAAAGTTGGTTCCGTGGTTCAGGAACCTGTTATATAGGCCTTACTACAACCCATACGCAACATCTTATGGAAGCACTAGCCTACAACTTATACAGGTATCCAAAAAACACCTAGCCCTATAATATCAAAAATTAAACCAAATAAGTATAGAAAGATAGAAACCATAGAAACAATTATACTATCGATCTACCACAACGGTCTCGTGATGCATTAGGAATATTTTTTTATGATAAGTTGTAGATTATGTCCGATAGAATATAGAATGACGTTGCGTTTATCTCCTAAGATACTTTGCAAGTAGTTAACCAATCATTTACCATCGGATTGTATAGGGCCAATAGGGTGGTTCAATATAGCAAATTAATAGGATCTCATTGTAATGCAGTATGCAAGGTAGCATCTTTTTAGACCGTAGTTACAAGTTACGGTCTAATAATTGAAGTGAAGCAATACAAGCTGTATCAAGTCCAGTAATTTGGGCAATAAAAGAGACCTCAACACCATTCGCTAGCATGGCTTTAGCTATTTCAAGGTTCCTTTCCATTTTACCTTTTTCCATGCCTTTTTCTATACCCTGCTGTCTGCCTTCCTCAATGTATTTTTGTGCAATGGTTCTCATAATCGTAGCTGTTTCTTCTTTAGATAAATGGCTCGAGATGACCCGTTCTAATTCCGCCTGTTTTTCTTCCGGTAACTTAGCGTCGCTATACCATACCAAAGCCTTTATACAAATATAACCTTTTTCTTTATCTACTAAGAGGGCGTGTTGGCAGTGTGTAAATAGGTTTTCCCATAATTTGAGAATATCGCGTTTATGGATGTGTTTGAGCAGGTATTCAAACATAGCCAAATGTTTCTTTTGTAAGATGGCATCATCTGACATGCTCTGTAAATCAATCAGTTGATACTCTTCCCCCATTAATTTTTGGGCTTGTTCAGGGTTGCTAAACAATTGCCATACATTCCTGGGTGCATGGTATGGTTTAGAGCCGTGGTAAATTACAATGGGACATATTAAGGGCAACTTATCTTTATTTTTCCTATTGCGTTCACATAACAAAAGCATGTACTTCCATAAGCGCAATGCCATCCAATGATCTGAGGTAACTTGTGCCTCAATTAATACATAGACAAAAGCTTTTTCTTGATTTTTAGTTTTAACGGAATAGAGGAGATCGGTTAGTTTTCTTTTAAGGTCATCTTCAACAAAAGATTCTTTTTCTATGGTGATCTGACTTAAATCAACAAGCGCTTTAAAGTCAGCTGGTAAATAGTGTTCTAGGAATTCCTGTGCAGCTAGTTGATCCGTTAAGATCTTTTTGATTAAAGCATCATGCTTTAGATGGCTGGTCATACTGTCTTATGGTTTAAACGTAAGTAGGTCATATACCCTTATAGTTTCTAATACAGAAAGATTCTCCATAAATGGACCCATCCGAAATGCGAGTGGGTTAATGATCCATAAATTAATAACACTAAGCTAGCCCACTACCGTTTCAAGCAGTTGCTAGTAATGTTTCCCCCCGTTTCTCCGTAGCAAAGTGCTTATTTCCTACTGCATATTCTTCTCGTAAAGTATTTACTTTTCTACTGTAATAGAGTCCTACTACTAAGGTCAATAGCAGAAAATCAGCTACGCTTACAAGGGGCAGATTATTGCATAGTGTCATTATGATGAGAGATTAATGGATTGTTCGTAACGATACAACTACAACCTGTTATAACATATAGCAGCTGTATACAACCATGGCTAAGTATAAGCATACAAAGCTATAAAACCAAATACTTTACATTTATGTATTAAAATTGTTTATATAACTTTGCTAGATAATACACAATCATTATTTAGATAGCACACAGATAGTGCTGTTATACGCTATAATGGAACAGCAACAATAAGAAACATATATAAATCTTAACCCTTACTTAGTTGTCCCTGAAGTATTTATTGCGCAATAGGTTTACTTTTTTCTCAGATTCAAATGGTAATTTAGATTCTATTTTAACTGACCATTGTATGGGTATAATCGTTTTGGAAGAAAGATTCTTAGATATATAACAGGAATTTATACTGATTATGTGATAAAATATATTTCAATAGACTTTATAGATTTTGCCTAGAATGCACTTTAAACGTTAACTTAAATTAATTATTTATCTTGATTTAGGTTATTTCATGCTATTTCTGTGGAAATCCAACCAAAAGGGCAGTTAAATTTAGCAGATAGCACAGCGATTCAACCTAAATGCAAGCATACAAAGAAGGGTTGGTTCTAGCAGTCGGTACCACAAAAGCCTCTAGTAGGCCTTGCTACAACCCATACGCAACATCTTATGGAAGCGCTAGTCTACAATTTATACAGGTCTCCAAATAGTATAGTAAGAGGTACTTAGGGAGATGGTCTATCCAAAATGGATTAAAAATTCTAAAAATTAATAAATAATAAAATCTCTAACCCTATAACATCAAAAATTAAACCAAATAAGCATAGAAAGATAGAAAAAATTATACTATCGATCTACCACTATCTCCTAAGATACCTTGCAAGTAATTAACCGATCATTTACCATCGGATTGTATAGGGCCAATAGGGTGGTTCAATATAGCAAATTAATAGGATCTCATTGTAATGCAGTATGCAAGGTAGCATCTCTTTAGACCGTAGACAAGTTACGGTCTAATAATTGAAGGGAAGCAATACAAGCCGTATCAAGTCCAGTAATTTGGGCAATAAAAGAGACCTCAACACCATTCGCTAGCATGGCTTTAGCTATTTCAAGGTTCCTTTCCATTTTACCTTTTTCCATGCCTTTCTCCATGCCTTTTTCCATGCCTTTTTCCATGCCTTTCTCCATGCCTTTCTCCATGCCTTTCTCCATGCCTTTCTCCATGCCTTGCATTACCCCCTGCTGTCTGCCTTCCTCAATGTATTTTTGTGCAATGGTTCTCATAATCGTAGCTGTTTCTTCTTTAGATAAATGGCTCGAGATGACCCGTTCTAATTCCGCCTGTTTTTCTTCCGGTAACTTAGCGTCGCTATACCATACCAAAGCCTTTATACAAATATAACCTTTTTCTTTATCTACTAAGAGGGCGTGTTGGCAGTGTGTAAATAGGTTTTCCCATAATTTGAGAATATCGCGTTTATGGATGTGTTTGAGCAGGTATTCAAACATAGCCAAATGTTTCTTTTGTAAGATGGCATCATCTGACATGCTTTGTAAATCAATCAGTTGATACTCTTCCCCCATTAATTTTTGGGCTTGTTCAGGGTTGCTAAACAATTGCCATATATTCCTGGGTGCATGGTATGGTTTAGAGCCGTGGTAAATTACAATGGGACATATTAAGGGCAACTTATCTTTATTTTTCCTATTGCGTTCACATAACAAAAGCATGTACTTCCATAAGCGCAATGCCATCCAATGATCTGAGGTAACTTGTGCCTCAATTAATACATAGACAAAAGCTTTTTCTTGATTTTTAGTTTTAACGGAATAGAGGAGATCGGTTAGTTTTCTTTTAAGGTCATCTTCAACAAAAGATTCTTTTTCTATGGTGATCTGACTTAAATCAACAAGCGCTTTAAAGTCAGCTGGTAAATAGTGTTCTAGGAATTCCTGTGCAGCTAGTTGATCCGTTAAGATCTTTTTGATTAAAGCATCATGCTTTAGATGGCTGGTCATACTGTCTTATGGTTTAAACGTAAGTAGGTCATATACCCTTATAGTTTCTAATACAGAAAGATTCTCCATAAATGGACCCATCCGAAATGCGAGTGGGTTAATGATCCATAAATTAATAACACTAAGCTAGCCCACTACCGTTCCAAGCAGTTGCTAGTAATGTTTCCCCCCGTTTCTCCGTAGCAAAGTGCTTATTTCCTACTGCATATTCTTCTCGTAAAGTATTTACTTTTCTACTGTAATAGAGTCCTACTACTAAGGTCAATAGCAGAAAATCAGCTACGCTTACAAGGGGCAGATTATTGCATAGTGTCATTATGATGAGAGATTAATGGATTGTTCGTAACGATACAACTACAACCTGTTATAACATATAGCAGCTGTATACAACCATGGCTAAGTATAAGCATACAAAGCTATAAAACCAAATACTTTACATTTATGTATTAAAATTGTTTATATAACTTTGCTAGATAATACACAATCATTATTTAGATAGCACACAGATAGTGCTGTTATACGCTATAATGGAACAGCAACAATAGGAAACATAAGAAACATATGTAAATCTTAACCCTTACTTAGTTGTCCCTGAAGTATTTATTGCGCAATAGGTTTACTTTTTTCTCAGATTCAAATGGTAATTTAGATTCTATTTTAACTGACCATTGTATGGGTATAATCGTTTTGGAAGAAAGATTCTTAGATATATAACAGGAATTTATACTGATTATGTGATAAAATATATTTCAATAGACTTTACAGATTTTGCCTAGAATGCACTTTAAACGTTAACTTAAATTAATTATTTATCTTGATTTAGGTTATTTCATGCTATTTCTGTGGAAATCCAACCAAAAGGGCAGTTAAATTTAGCAGATAGCACAGCGATTCAACCTAATCTTATGGAAGCGCTAGTCTACAATTTATACAGGTCTCCAAATAGTATAGTAAGAGGTACTTAGGGAGATGGTTTATCCAAAATGGATTAAAAATTCTAAAAATTAATAAATAATAAAATCTCTAACCCTATAACATCAAAAATTAAACCAAATAAGCATAGAAAGATAGAAAAAATTATACTATCGATCTACCACTATCTCCTAAGATACCTTGCAAGTAATTAACCGATCATTTACCATCGGATTGTATAGGGCCAATAGGGTGGTTCAATATAGCAAATTAATAGGATCTCATTGTAATGCAGTATGCAAGGTAGCATCTCTTTAGACCGTAGACAAGTTACGGTCTAATAATTGAAGGGAAGCAATACAAGCCGTATCAAGTCCAGTAATTTGGGCAATAAAAGAGACCTCAACACCATTCGCTAGCATGGCTTTAGCTATTTCAAGGTTCCTTTCCATTTTACCTTTTTCCATGCCTTTCTCCATGCCTTTCTCCATGCCTTTTTCCATGCCTTTCTCCATGCCTTTCTCCATGCCTTGCATTACCCCCTGCTGTCTACCTTCCTCAATGTATTTTTGTGCAATGGTTCTCATAATCGTAGCTGTTTCTTCTTTAGATAAATGGCTCGAGATGACCCGTTCTAATTCCGCCTGTTTTTCTTCCGGTAACTTAGCATCGCTATACCATACCAAAGCCTTTATACAAATATAACCTTTTTCTTTATCTACTAAGAGGGCGTGTTGGCAGTGTGTAAATAGGTTTTCCCATAATTTGAGAATATCGCGTTTATGGATGTGTTTGAGCAGGTATTCAAACATAGCCAAATGTTTCTTTTGTAAGATGGCATCATCTGACATGCTCTGTAAATCAATCAGTTGATACTCTTCCCCCATTAATTTTTGGGCTTGTTCAGGGTTGCTAAACAATTGCCATACATTCCTGGGTGCATGGTATGGTTTAGAGCCGTGGTAAATTACAATGGGACATATTAAGGGCAACTTATCTTTATTTTTCCTATTGCGTTCACATAACAAAAGCATGTACTTCCATAAGCGCAATGCCATCCAATGATCTGAGGTAACTTGTGCCTCAATTAATACATAGACAAAAGCTTTTTCTTGATTTTTAGTTTTAACGGAATAGAGGAGATCGGTTAGTTTTCTTTTAAGGTCATCTTCAACAAAAGATTCTTTTTCTATGGTGATCTGACTTAAATCAACAAGCGCTTTAAAGTCAGCTGGTAAATAGTGTTCTAGGAATTCCTGTGCAGCTAGTTGATCCGTTAAGATCTTTTTGATTAAAGCATCATGCTTTAGATGGCTGGTCATACTGTCTTATGGTTTAAACGTAAGTAGGTCATATACCCTTATAGTTTCTAATACAGAAAGATTCTCCATAAATGGACCCATCCGAAATGCGAGTGGGTTAATGATCCATAAATTAATAACACTAAGCTAGCCCACTACCGTTTCAAGCAGTTGCTAGTAATGTTTCCCCCCGTTTCTCCGTAGCAAAGTGCTTATTTCCTACTGCATATTCTTCTCGTAAAGTATTTACTTTTCTACTGTAATAGAGTCCTACTACTAAGGTCAATAGCAGAAAATCAGCTACGCTTACAAGGGGCAGATTATTGCATAGTGTCATTATGATGAGAGATTAATGGATTGTTCGTAACGATACAACTACAACCTGTTATAACATATAGCAGCTGTATACAACCATGGCTAAGTATAAGCATACAAAGCTATAAAACCAAATACTTTACATTTATGTATTAAAATTGTTTATATAACTTTGCTAGATAATACACAATCATTATTTAGATAGCACACAGATAGTGCTGTTATACGCTATAATGGAACAGCAACAATAAGAAACATATATAAATCTTAACCCTTACTTAGTTGTCCCTGAAGTATTTATTGCGCAATAGGTTTACTTTTTTCTCAGATTCAAATGGTAATTTAGATTCTATTTTAACTGACCATTGTATGGGTATAATCGTTTTGGAAGAAAGATTCTTAGATATATAACAGGAATTTATACTGATTATGTGATAAAATATATTTCAATAGACTTTATAGATTTTGCCTAGAATGCACTTTAAACGTTAACTTAAATTAATTATTTATCTTGATTTAGGTTATTTCATGCTATTTCTGTGGAAATCCAACCAAAAGGGCAGTTAAATTTAGCAGATAGCACAGCGATTCAACCTAAATGCAAGCATACAAAGAAGGGTTGGTTCTAGCAGTCGGTACCACAAAAGCCTCTAGCCATGATAGGAATCATGTATAGGTTTTGTTGGCTAAAGTAGCCCTGCAATCAGGCAGTGCCCTATAACATCAAAAATTAAACCAAATAAGCATAGAAAGATAGAAAAAATTATACTATCGATCTGCCACTATCTCCTAAGATACCTTGCAAGTAATTAACCGATCATTTACCATCGGATTGTATAGGACCAATAGGGTGGTTCAATATAGCAAATTAATAGGATCTCATTGTAATGCAGTATGCAAGGTAGCATCTCTTTAGACCGTAGACAAGTTACGGTCTAATAATTGAAGGGAAGCAATACAAGCCGTATCAAGTCCAGTAATTTGGGCAATAAAAGAGACCTCAACACCATTCGCTAGCATGGCTTTAGCTATTTCAAGGTTCCTTTCCATTTTACCTTTTTCCATGCCTTTCTCCATGCCTTTCTCCATGCCTTGCATTACCCCCTGCTGTCTACCTTCCTCAATGTATTTTTGTGCAATGGTTCTCATAATCGTAGCTGTTTCTTCTTTAGATAAATGGCTCGAGATGACCCGTTCTAATTCCGCCTGTTTTTCTTCCGGTAACTTAGCGTCGCTATACCATACCAAAGCCTTTATACAAATATAACCTTTTTCTTTATCTACTAAGAGGGCGTGTTGGCAGTGTGTAAATAGGTTTTCCCATAATTTGAGAATATCGCGTTTATGGATGTGTTTGAGCAGGTATTCAAACATAGCCAAATGTTTCTTTTGTAAGATAGCATCATCTGACATGCTTTGTAAATCAATCAGTTGATACTCTTCCCCCATTAATTTTTGGGCTTGTTCAGGGTTGCTAAACAATTGCCATATATTCCTGGGTGCATGGTATGGTTTAGAGCCGTGGTAAATTACAATGGGACATATTAAGGGCAACTTATCTTTATTTTTCCTATTGCGTTCACATAACAAAAGCATGTACTTCCATAAGCGCAATGCCATCCAATGATCTGAGGTAACTTGTGCCTCAATTAATACATAGACAAAAGCTTTTTCTTGATTTTTAGTTTTAACGGAATAGAGGAGATCGGTTAGTTTTCTTTTAAGGTCATCTTCAACAAAAGATTCTTTTTCTATGGTGATCTGACTTAAATCAACAAGCGCTTTAAAGTCAGCTGGTAAATAGTGTTCTAGGAATTCCTGTGCAGCTAGTTGATCCGTTAAGATCTTTTTGATTAAAGCATCATGCTTTAGATGGCTGGTCATACTGTCTTATGGTTTAAACGTAAGTAGGTCATATACCCTTATAGTTTCTAATACAGAAAGATTCTCCATAAATGGACCCATCCGAAATGCGAGTGGGTTAATGATCCATAAATTAATAACACTAAGCTAGCCCACTACCGTTTCAAGCAGTTGCTAGTAATGTTTCCCCCCGTTTCTCCGTAGCAAAGTGCTTATTTCCTACTGCATATTCTTCTCGTAAAGTATTTACTTTTCTACTGTAATAGAGTCCTACTACTAAGGTCAATAGCAGAAAATCAGCTACGCTTACAAGGGGCAGATTATTGCATAGTGTCATTATGATGAGAGATTAATGGATTGTTCGTAACGATACAACTACAACCTGTTATAACATATAGCAGCTGTATACAACCATGGCTAAGTATAAGCATACAAAGCTATAAAACCAAATACTTTACATTTATGTATTAAAATTGTTTATATAACTTTGCTAGATAATACACAATCATTATTTAGATAGCACACAGATAGTGCTGTTATACGCTATAATGGAACAGCAACAATAGGAAACATAAGAAACATATGTAAATCTTAACCCTTACTTAGTTGTCCCTGAAGTATTTATTGCGCAATAGGTTTACTTTTTTCTCAGATTCAAATGGTAATTTAGATTCTATTTTAACTGACCATTGTATGGGTATAATCGTTTTGGAAGAAAGATTCTTAGATATATAACAGGAATTTATACTGATTATGTGATAAAATATATTTCAATAGACTTTACAGATTTTGCCTAGAATGCACTTTAAACGTTAACTTAAATTAATTATTTATCTTGATTTAGGTTATTTCATGCTATTTCTGTGGAAATCCAACCAAAAGGGCAGTTAAATTTAGCAGATAGCACAGCGATTCAACCTAAATGCAAGCATACAAAGAAGGGTTGGTTCTAGCAGTCGGTACCACAAAAGCCTCTAGCCATGATAGGAATCATGTATAGGTTTTGTTGGCTAAAGTAGCCCTGCAATCAGGCAGTGCCCTATAACATCAAAAATTAAACCAAATAAGCATAGAAAGATAGAAAAAATTATACTATCGATCTGCCACAACGGTCTCAAACTATCCCTTTTGTTTCTTACATGCTGTTTAAATAGCTATGCTGTAGCAGCTGCAGCAATACAGATAAACTACAGGAGTTGTTGACTTGTTATGGTAGGTTACGTAACAATTGCAATAGATCCTTAATAGGTATTGTATGGCATTAAGTAGACAACTTCCTATTTTATTGCGTAGTATACGCAAGTAGTTATAGAGGGATTTAGCCTTTATTCCATTTGTATTTCCAGTGTGCGGCTTTGCCATACTCTGCTATATCGTCCATGCGTTGGGTACGTATTTGGACTTCCAGTTTCCCATGCTCATGGGATTCAAAGATGAGATGCAGCGATTCGTAGCCATTCTCTTTGGGCGTGCTCACCCAATCTCTCATGATGGTATGCACAGGCTTATATAAGGTAGTCAGGACAGATAAAATTTTCCAGCAAATGATTTTTTCTTCTTGTAAAGAAGCAGGACCTATGTCTTGTATGATAACTCTAATAGCAAATAGATCATGTACTTGGTTAAAGTTTACCTTCAATTTTTGAATTTTACGCCAAATAGAGTAAATGGATTTAACTCGTTTTTTTATTATGAAAGAAATGTTATGTTTTTGTAAGGCACTATTCACTTCTTCTGCAATGAGATCTAATTTTTTTTGGAGCTGGTAGGGAGTTATACCAATTTTACGGGTAATAGTGTGGTAGCTATGGGCATCGGTATGCTTTAGCCAAAGGTCGGCTAGTCTGGTTTGAATGGCATCTAATCGCATGTTAACCTTACTTAAAAATTAAGCGCAAATAGGACCCCCCTATTATGTTGAACACTTAATTTAGGGAATTTATAGCTAAATAGCAAATAAGAGTAAGTTTCACTTGTGTAGCATGTGCTGCCTATGCGTACGTTTCTATGCCTAGCATGCATTAGCTGACTGCTATTTTCAGCCTACCTATGGTAACTGCTAGGATAAAATGTTGCTTTAGCACGATCTATTTATCCTATAAAAGCATAAAAGGATTTATGCTTTTATATAGGATAATTAATTGATTTTATAAAGTTATATCCTTAGAAATCAAGGGAGTATGCTCCGTTCTATTACGATAGGCTGCTTTTCTTTTATTCAGCAGGGGCAGCAATTTTTGCTCGGATGCTTCTTTCTATTTTAGCAATAAGTTCTGGGTTTCCTTGTAGTACTTCTTTACTACTCTCTCTCCCTTGTGCTAGCTTGTTCTCCTCATAGGAGAACCAGGAACCTGCCTTTTTAATAAGGCCTAGTTCTACTCCAATATCAAGAAGTTCTCCAATTTTAGAAATACCTTCCCCATAGATAATATCAAATTCAACTACTCTAAAGGGAGGCGCTACTTTATTTTTTACAATTTTTACCCTCGTACGTTTACCGGCTATACTTCCGTCACTCTCTTTCAAAGAAGTTATACTACGTATATCTAATCGAACAGAAGCGTAAAACTTTAGTGCATTACCCCCCGTAGTAATTTCTGGATTGCCAAATAGTACGCCAATTTTTTCTCTTAATTGATTAATAAAAATGCACGCACAACCTGTTTTATTAATGGTTCCAGTAAGCTTACGCAGCGCTTGAGACATAAGGCGGGCTTGTAATCCCATTTTGCTATCCCCCATATCCCCTTCTAATTCACTACGTGGTACTAAGGCAGCCACAGAATCAATAACTAGGATATCTATGCTGCTGGAACGAATGAGGTGCTCCGCTATTTCTAATGCCTGCTCCCCATCATCGGGTTGTGCGATCAATAGATTCTCTGTATCTATACCCAAACGTTCCGCATAACTTTTGTCGAAAGCATGCTCTGCGTCAATAAAAGCAGCAAATCCTCCTTTTTTTTGCGCTTCCGCAATGCAGTGCATGGATAAGGTTGTCTTACCAGAAGATTCAGGGCCATAGATCTCAATGATCCTTCCGCGCGGTATTCCCCCTACACCTAATGCTAGGTCTAGACCTAAAGAGCCTGTAGAAATAACAGGGATGGACATCACCTGGTTGTCGCTTAGTTTCATAACTACCCCACGGCCATATGTTTTTTCAAGTTTATCAATAGTCGCTTGTAATGCTTTTAATTTTTCTATATGGTCACTCATGGTTTAGCTGACAAATTAATAGTAACTTAATGCGTGGGGAAAAATATCCCCCAGGAAAGTGAAATAAGTGAAAGCTATTCTATCCCACTTGGTGTAATATTGCAATTTTAAAAGCAATATAACAAATAAAGTATATGTATTTATGTTTGCTTTAGAAAAACGATAAACTGGAGCGTGTATCATTCCACTTACTATGCTTGATGATTGCCCTATACAATATCCCTTTTGCTGGATAAGAGAAAAACTTGCGTTTGTATTTGTATTTCTGTTGTGTCTAAGCTGGTATAGTAGCTTTTTTCCATTACATGCTGGTTTAGAATTACAATTGAAAAAAGAATTGATTGTAGGCGTGAATAGTTTCCATAAAAAAGAATTAAAAAAGCATGCCGTTCGCCCGTTGCATACTACTTTTTTAGGTATGCCTATTCGAAAATGGCTTTATCAGTTGGGAGCAAAGCAGTTTGCTCCTGATAAAATTAAAAAAGATATCCATGCTATTAGGAATCTATATGCCGCTAAGTTGTCCCATACGGTAGAAGAAAAAGAAAGAGAAAAACTACGGACTAAACGGGATAAGTTAATCCATGCTAAGGAAATGGTGTATGCGCAAGGGAATTGGTTCATGCGTAAGGGAGAAAAACCCGTGGAGTATGATCCTGTGTATGTAAAGGAAAATGAAAAAATTTTTTTAAATTATTTTTATTCCATAGGTTATTTAGATGCTGAGGTTTCAAGCCAAACGGTTACCCAAAAAGGGAAGGTAGTTGTTACTTACTACATTAAACAAAATAAATTGTATAGAATCACTTCTATAGAAGTGCAAACGCCGCATAAAGAGATTCAAACCCTACTTTCCCAACGCATTCAAACAAGCTTCTTGCAAAAAGGCCATTCCTATCAATATCAAAATTTAGTGAAAGAGCAGGAGCGTATCATAACCTTACTATCCAATGAAGGTTATTTTGCTTGCAATGAAAAGCATGTTTCCTTTGAAGCAAAAGTATTTCATGAAGATGCTACGATTTCCCTTACCATTCTAATAGAGGGGGAAAAAGGGGACATCCCTCACCTAAAAAAAACAAAAGTAGCAACTGTTGTAGTAGATTTTGAGAATCAGTACGATAGAGAAAATAAAACAGCTATGCGTACCGTATGGTTTCAAAATGTGGAATGTAGGATGCGCTCACATACGTATGCTTTGCCAGCGTTAATGCGTAAAATTGCTATTAGACCAGGAGATTGGTATAGTAAAAGAAAAATAATAGAGACCTATGAACGGTTACATGATCTTGCCTTATTTGAATCTATTACCATACTGCCTAAGTTAGAGGCAGACCAGTTGGTGGTGCATATACAGGTGAGGCCTTATGAAAAAGTAAAATGCCAACTGGAGTTGGGGGGGGAATGTATTAATTTAAACGTAAAACGCTTGCGTCCTACTATTAAAATAGCACCTACCATAAGGCCTTTATGGGGAGGACTAGGGATGGCATGCGTAGAAGCTAGTATGGGTTTAGGAGAACGACAGGAAAACACACAAGAAAGCACACAAGCATACCCTTTCTATAGGTATATGTTTTACCAATTGCGTTATAAATTTATGACATCGCGTTTTGTGTGCTATCTCCCGGAGCATATCATTCGTTTATTAGAAGATTTCTCACCGAAAACTACCCTTGACATAGGCTATAGCTTTTTTAGAAGGCCCGTTTGTAATAGACATAAGATAGAGGCAACGTTTGCTTATGGTTGGTGTAGCCGTTCTAAGCATATTAACTTTCAAATGGTACCTTGTGGTATTATAGCTGATTTTAAAAATAAAAAGAGTGAGCATACGGAGGTTAATAGAGGAGATCCGTGGCAAACGCCACCTGCTTTTTTAACAACTATGGAAGCGGTGTGTAAAATAGAACCTCTACCTTCTGTTTATGTGCCTCTGCTAAGCAATTATAAGAAATGGATGCTTTCTCTCGGCATAGAGGGGGGAGGGTTATATGAACATATTTTTCCTATTATAAAAAATTTTTTATCCAATAAATTTCAGTATTGTCAATACGTTAAGTTTGATGTAACATACCGGCATGCTTGGCAGCTGACGCAGGATACCACTTTTGTTTGTCAAACTAAATGGGGTGCTATTATGGCTTGTGGGGCTACTGCTAAGGAGGCCAAGGAAGTCTATGCAGAAAAGCAGTACACTGTAGGGGGGCATGGGAGCGTGCGCGCTTGGGATACGCAGATGATTGGGCCAGGGAGGTATGAAGTAAATAAAAAAAACCATCCACAAAAAGGCGATTTGCTTTTACTAGGCAATATAGAGTTGCGCCAAAAATGGATAGGCTATCTGGAGGGAGCTCTTTTTTTAGATATAGGCAATACCTGGAAGTTAGCCAGCCATGCCTTACCAATAATGAAATTTAATTGGAATAAATTTTATAAGGAGTTAGCAGTAGGAGGTGGTGTGGGATTGCGCTTGAACTTCTATGATACGTTTGTACTCTGTGGAGATATAGCCATCCCCTTTTGTAACCCTTCTGGTAATAAGAATGCAAATGGTCCACCGTTTAATTTTAATTTAAGTATTGATTATCCTTTTTAAAAATTAAAAAATATATAGGTGTGGGAGACAATGTTTACCTTTGATGGGTTAGATAGCTAACCTGTAGCGGGTTTATACACAGCGTGCTACACCCCTTGCCTTTAAGGACAACTACCTTAGTTAAACAAACTATAGCATATATGATAGAACTTAGATTAGAATTTGATGAAGTGAATAGGATTATTAAAGCTTTATCTGAACGTCCTTTTCGGGAAGTTTATGAATTAATAGGAAAAATCCATCTTCAATCTAGTAATCAACTAAAAAAGAAGGAGCTAGATAAGTAATCGATCCGCTTCACTGTCTAATAGGGAGTGAGATATGGTTAATTCAGATAAAAACACTAAATTAGAGGGGATGCCGGAGGCTTATTTATAGACTTTAATCTGTGTAGGATGTATGCAATACGTTGCTATATAGCTGTGCCAAGAGTAAATCTCCTAAGCGCTAGACAATAGGATATCTTTCACGAGGTCTGCTTGTTTATCCTACTATACAAGTAGAGGGAGTGCCCTATACATAAGGGTAGTATTGTATTTATTTTTTTAAATTTACGAAATCTGAGTAAAATGCCTTGTGGTAGAAAAAGGAAAAGACAAAAGGTAGCTACACATAAGCGTAAAAAGCGCCTTAGGTTAAACAGACATAAAAAGAAAAACAGGTAGGTGCTTCATCACACCAATTATAGGCAAGAGGAAGAAGGAAGAGACTTTTAGGGTCTAGAGGTTTAGGAATAAAATGAAAACAAGTGGGTCTGCTGTGTTAGGGGAGGCAATCTATTGGTTTTAAAAAGGCTGTATAACATCTACTTAGCCTACCTTATTCATATATATGCTTCAATAGGCTACTAGCTGTTTCCTCTGTTTCTTCTATGAGAACATAAACAAATGAGCAGGTGGGTAATGAATTACTAATTAATAGTGCGAATAATAATTGTAGAATAGCCTTGCTGAAGGAGGGGAAGCTTTTTGAATATCATGTAGAAAGGGAGGATAATAAGTTCACGGTCGGTGATATTTACCTTGGTGTTGTTAAAAAAGTAGTGCCCAGTTTGAATGCTAGTTTTGTAGAAGTAGGGTATAAGAAGGATGCTTTTTTACATTATTTAGATCTTGGTTCCCAATTCAATTCTTTGCAGAAGGCTATTGGGATGGTTAGAAACCAGAAGGGTAGTATAGGGAATCTGAATGATTTTATAGTGGAGCCATCCATAGACAAATTGGGTAAGATTGGGGATCTTCTTACGAAAGACCAGGAGATATTGGTTCAAATAGTAAAAGAGCCTATTTCCAACAAAGGGCCACGCATATCATCTGAGCTAACGTTACCGGGTCGCTATATGATTGTAACTCCTTTTGTGGATAGCATTGGCATTTCTAAGAAAATTATTAATGCAGAGGAGCGGGATCGGTTGCATCGGTTAATTGCCTCTATTAAGCCCAAAAATTTGGGTGTTATTGTACGCACAGTGGCTGAGGGTATTGATGTAGCTACCTTAGATAGAGATTTAAGGGATCTGATCCATAAATGGGAGCAAGGGATGGCGCAGCTTGCCACAGCGCTTCCTGGAAAAAAAATTATAGGAGAGGTTAATAGGGCGTGCACGCTTTTGCGTGATATGCTCAACGAATCTTTTGATGCTATCGTAGTAGATGACAAAGCGTTATACACGGATATAAAACAGTATGTACGCACGATTGCTCCAGATAAAGAAAAGATCATTAAGTACCATCAAGGTAAAATCAAACTTTTTGAGCAAGCGGGTGTGGAGCGGCAATTAAAAACGCTTTTTGGAAAAACCGTTAGTGTAGAGGGTGGTGGCTATTTGGTCATTGAGCATACCGAAGCAATGCATGTCATTGATGTCAACAGCGGTAACAGATCTGTAGAAGAAGAAGGACAGGCTAAAATGGCTTTAAATGTTAATCTATCAGCTGCACAAGAAATTGTTCGACAGTTGCGTTTGCGTGACATGGGTGGGATTATTGTAATCGATTTTATCGATATTAAAGACCCAGAAGACCGCAAATTACTTTACCAAAAGGTGAAAGAACTATTGAAAGAGGATCGGGCCAAAGCTTCTGTTTTACCTTTATCCAAATTTAGCGTTATGCAAATTACGCGGCAAAGGGTGCGCCCAGAGATGAATGTGGTCACAAAGGAGCTCTGTCCTTCCTGTAAGGGAACAGGCAAGATCGGTGCCTCGCTATTGGTAGCAGAAAAAATCGAGGAAGATTTACATCTTGTGCTTGAAAACCAAAATGAAAAGCATATAAAAATTGTACTTCATCCCTATTTGTATGCTTTTTTTACAAAAAATATTTTCTCTAAGCGACTTGGATGGTTCCTAAAGTATGGGAAATGGATTACCTTAGTAGAGGATTCGTCCATGGCGGTGACAGAATATGTTTTTTTAAATGAAAATCAAGAAGAAATAGAATTTATTTAATAGGTTAAGTAAGTAATTAGGTAAAATATGGCACATCCAAAAAAGAGGACATCTGCTGCGCGCAGGGACAAGCGGAGGACGCATGTTAAGCGGGCTATGCCTGCATTAATAGCTTGTCCTACTACTGGTGTGGTACACAGGTCTCATTGCGCATTTTGGTATGAGAGTAAGCTCTACTATAAGGGTCGTATCGTAATAAATAAAGAAAAAGAAGTTTCATCTGAATCTGTTTGATAGGTAGCCATTATGAAGCGTGCTGTTATTGTAGGGGTGTATGGCCATGTACCAGACTATGTATTGACCAATAAAGAGCTCGAGCAGCTAGTGGCTACCAGTGACCAGTGGATTACTACGCGGACTGGTATTCAAGAGCGGCGTATCCTCAAAGAGGCAAACGCCGCTACTTCTTCAATGGCTATAAAAGCTGTGGAGGGCTTGTTGCAAAAAACAGCTACTGATCCAACAGATATAGATTTATTGGTATGTGCTACGATTACGCCAGATGTAGTAACACCTGCTACCGCTAATATTATTGCGCATGCTGTCGGAGCAACGAATGCTTTTAGTTATGATTTGCAGGCTGCCTGTTCTGGGTTTCTCTATGCATTGGATGCGGCAGCGCAGTATATCGTTACGGGAAGAGTTAAAAAAGCAATTGTGGTAGGTGCGGATAAAATGTCTGCTATTACAAATTATAGCGATCGAGCAACGTGTATTCTTTTTGGGGATGGAGCAGGTGCTGTATTGGTTACTGCACGGGATGAAGCGGAGGGTCATGGTATTGTAGATACGCTATGCAAAGCAGATGGAGCTGGTCAAGATTTGCTTTATGTGCAGGCAGGCGGTAGCAGGTGCCCTGCCTCCTATGAAACCGTACGAGCCCAAGCACATTACATCTACCAACAAGGTCAAAGCGTCTTTAAAGTAGCGGTTACCTTTATGGCTCAATCCGTTTTAGAGATTATGAAACGGAATGAGCTTACGGCGGAAGCCATTGCCTACCTGGTTCCGCACCAGGCTAATAAACGTATTTTGCAGCTGGTAGCGGAGCGGACAATGATCCCCATGGAAAAAGTTATGCTAAATGTACATAAATTTGGCAATACTACCGCAGCTACTATCCCACTTTGTTTGTGGGATTATGAACAAAACTTAAAGAAAGGGGATAAGTTAGTTTTAACCACCTTTGGGGGAGGCTTTACGTGGGGTGCTATGTATATGATTTGGGGTTATGATGCTGCTTCGCAATAAATTTACCGATTATGGCCAATACAAGTGATATTAAGAATGGGCTTTGTATCCTATTGCAGAATGATATTTATAGTGTAGTAGAGTTCCTTCATGTAAAACCAGGGAAGGGAGCTGCCTTTGTGAGAACCAAGTTAAGGAGTTTAACAAAAGATAGATTAGTGGATCATACTTTTAATGCAGGTGCAAAAATACAGGTGGTACGTATCGAGAGGCGTCCCTATCAATTTTTATATAAAGATTACGCGGGTTATACTTTTATGCATACGGCAACATTTGAACAGCTAACCATTGAACCTATATTAATCAATGCACCGCAATTCTTAAAAGAAGGGCAGCAAGTAGAGATGCTCTATTATGAAGATGAAAATAAGGTATTGCGTTGTGAGTTACCCTCCTCTGTTTTATTAAGGGTTACCTATACAGAATCAGGGATTAAAGGGGATACGGCTACTAAAGTATTCAAACCTGCTACGCTAGAAACAGCTATAGAAATTAAAGTTCCTTTATTTATTAATGAGGGAGATTTATTGAAAATAGATACCCGTACAGGGCTCTATATGGAACGTATCAATGAACAGGGACATTAAGTATGAAGACAACGGAAATTCAGGATCTTATTAATTGTATTGCAAAATCTGGACTAGAAGAAGTCCAGATTGAAATGGAGGGCGTAAGGTTACATATCAAGCGTTATGCCGCTGTAACACCAGAAGGAACAGCAGATCATTCCCCTCCTCCAGCTGTATCCTTTTCCCCTTCACACCAAGTTGAGCCCTCCGTTACAGTTGAATCCCCCGTTACAGTTGAGCCCTCCGTTACAGGGGAGGAATCCAGCCGTTATATAAAGATATGTGCGCCCCTAGTTGGTACCTTTTATCGTTCTTCTACGCCAGAGGTTGCGCCTTTCGTACAGGAGGGTGATGCGCTTACAAAAGGTAAGAAGGTATGCATTATAGAAGCTATGAAACTTTATAATGAAATAGAGGCAGATGTTACAGGTAAAATTGTCAAAATTTTAGTGGAGGATGCTTCTCCTGTAGAATATGATCAACCATTATTTTTGATAGACCCTTCTTAATCAGCTGTACTTATATAGATTGTATTTTACTCCTATTCTGTTATGTTTCAAAAGATATTAATTGCCAACCGGGGAGAAATTGCATTAAGTATCATTCGGGTATGTAAGGAGATGGGGATTAAGACTGTTGCGGTTTATTCTACAGCTGATAGGGATAGTCTTCCTGTTCGCTTTGCAGATGAAGCGGTTTGTATTGGTCCCCCTTCCAGTAATCTATCCTACCTAGCTATTCCATCCATTATAGCAGCTGCTGAAGTAACCAATTCAGCAGCTATCCATCCAGGTTATGGGTTTTTATCTGAAAATGCACATTTTGCAGCTATTTGCGAAGAGTATGGTATTAAATTTATAGGTCCTTCTGCTCAGGCAATCCGTAAAATGGGGGATAAAGTAGCTGCAAGAGCAACCATGCGTCAGGCTGGTATTCCAACGCTTCCTGGTTCTGATGCTCTATTGCAATCAGTTGAGGAGGGGATAGCGTTAGCTCATGCAATAGGGTTTCCTGTGCTACTCAAGGCAACGGCAGGAGGAGGAGGCAAAGGCATTAAATTGGTTGTCACACCAGAAATGTTTCAGCAGAAATGGGAAGAAGCCAGAAAAGAAGCGATAACTTTTTGTGGTCAAGAAGGTCTCTATTTAGAAAAATACCTAGAAGAACCGCGTCATATCGAAATCCAAGTAGCTGTTGATCGGTATGGAAAAGTCATGCAGCTATTTGAACGGGATTGTTCGACGCAGCGTAGACATCAGAAATTAGTAGAAGAAGCACCTTCTCCCTTTATGACAGCGGCATTGCGTACAGCAATGACTGATGCGGCTCTAAAAGGCGTTGCTTCTATAGGCTATGAAGGGGTAGGCACAATAGAATTTCTGGTGGATAAGGATCGAAATTTTTATTTTATGGAAATGAATACCCGTATTCAAGTAGAGTACCCAGTAACAGAGGCCGTTACCAACTGTAACCTATTGCGGATGCAAATAGAGCTGGCTGCTGGTCAGCCTTTGCAGGAACAGGCAGCTTCCCCCAAAGGACACGCTATAGAAGTCCGCATTAATGCAGAAGATCCTTTTAATGATTTTCGGCCTTCCCCAGGTAAGATTACCCATGTGCATTTTCCTGGTGGGCAAGGGGTAATTATTTCAAGCCATATTTATGCGGGGTATGTGGTACCGCCTCATTATGATTCCCTTCTTGCCAAAATTATTGTACGAGCAGATAATAGAATGGCTGCTGTGGCACGTATGAAACGCGTCTTAGAGGAGCTGGTGATAGAAGGCATTTGCACCAATGTGCCTTTTTATCTGGCATTATTAGAGCAACCCTCTTTTCAACAAGGCGCCATTACCACCTCTTATTTAAACGATTTTGATTTCTCACTGTTAAAAAAATCAGAGTAAGGTAAGATAGGATAAGTTTTTTTATTTTTGTAAAAAGAATTAGATTTAGAGTCTATCCTAGTATGCCCTTTGCATCCTACAAATACAAAAGGGTTTGTTGTTTTAAGTTTTAAGAAATACACAATAATGTATGCGATTATAGAAGTAGGTGGTAAGCAATTTAAAGCCTTTGAAAATCAGCAGTTATATATTCCAAAACTGGCGGATGAGGTGGGAACTTCTTGTACACTGGGTAAAGTCTTATTGTTAGACGATGCGCAGGGCAATGTAAGGATGGGGAATCCTATTGTGGAAGGGGTAACCGTTAAGGCTAAGGTTTTGGGTCATGACAGAGGCGATAAGATTATCGTTTTTAAGAAAAAGAGGCGCAAGGGCTATAAAGTTAAGCGAGGGCATCGTCAGGATTATACTCAAATTATCATTGAGTCTATTTTGAAATAATTTTATAAAATGGCACATAAGAAAGGTGCGGGGAGTTCCCGTAATGGAAGAGATTCCGCTAGCCAGCGGCTTGGAATCAAGAAATATGGAGGGGAAGCGGTAGGAGCTGGAAATATCCTTGTCAGGCAAAGAGGGACACGCTATTATGCCGGTAAAAATGTAGGCATGGGGAAGGATCATACTTTATTTGCTTTAATGCAAGGATCGGTTGTTTTCAAAAAAAGAAAAGACAATCGCTTCCTAGTATCCATTGCTGTTGGGTAGGGTGCCCTTATGTGGTTTTATGAGGTAGGCAGCAATATTGCTTCCTACTGTTCATGGCTGCTGAAGTAGGGTGTCCTTGTGTGGTTATGGGATAGGGAAGCAAACAAGCATAGAAAATATATAATCTGATAAACGGATGGGAAGAGGCGAACGTGATTCGCTAAAAAGCAGTATTATGGCAGTAAAAATAAGATTAGCTAAATGTGGGAGAAGGCATTGGGCGGAGTATCATATTGTGGTAGCCGATGCAAGAGCGCCAAGGGATGGTCGTTTTATAGAAAAGTTGGGGCATTATAACCCCCATACAGCGCCTTCAACGGTGCATTTAAATGAGGTGCGTGCATTAAAGTGGCTTTTACAAGGTGCGCAGCCTACCGATACGGTTAGAAATCTTTTCTCTAGGCAGGGTATTCTGCTGAAGAAGCATCTGCAAGTAGGTGTCGGGAAGGGAGCCATCACGCAAGAGCAGGCAGAGGAGCGTTTTACTGCTTGGCAGGCGCAGGTGCGGCGGTAGGAGCGTATATAAAATATAGAATAATTTGGTTAATGCAATGAATAGTGAAGATATTAAAGCAAAAGTTGTGGCTATTATTGTGGATAAGCTCAATGTTTCAGCAGAAGAGGTGGTACCTACTGCCCATTTTGCCAATGACTTAGGGGCTGACTCTTTAGATCAAGTAGAACTAGTTATGGAGTTTGAAAAAGAGTTTGATCTATACATTAAGGATGAGCAATCCACTGCGTTACAGACAGTAGGCAGTGTTGTAGAATTTTTGGAGCGGTCGTTGAATGATCGTAAATCTGGCGCCTCCTAATCTTCTTATGGTTTGCATATGACCTGTCCAAGAGTAGTTATTACAGGATTAGGAGCGCTAACACCCATTGGTAGCACTGTCCAGGAATATGGGAATGCGTTATGGGCTGGTCGAAGTGGTGCTGGTTTGATCACTCGATTTGATGCGACTCCATTTGATACACAATTTGCCTGTGAGCTAAAGGCATATGATCCCTATACCTATCTTCCTGCCAAGGAAGTAAAGCGCATGGATCGCTTTACCCAATATGCGATGATAGCGGGAGCAGAGGCCGTGGCAGATGCAGCGTTAATGGACCCTTGCATAGATAAAACAGCAGTAGGGGTAGTATGGGGATCTGGGGTAGGTGGGTTAGGGACAACAGAAGAAACGGTTTTAGCAGCTGTTGATAGGGGGGGATCCCATAAGGTAAATCCCTTTTTTATTCCTAAAATTATCCCAGATATTCCTGCTGGTCATTTATCTATTAAATATGGATTTAAGGGACCAAATTTTGCTACCGTAGCGGCATGTGCTTCTTCTATGAATGCCTTAATATCTGGATTTCAGCTTATTAAATTAGGAGAGGCAGAGGTAGTGTTAACGGGTGGTTCCGAAGCCCCCATTATTCCCATAGGTATTGGTGGGTTTAATGCTTTGAAGGCGCTTTCTAGGCGTAATACAGATTACCTTACTGCCTCACGTCCCTTTGATAAAACGAGAGATGGTTTTGTTATGGGAGAAGGGGCTGCCGCCTTAGTACTGGAATCGTATGCGCACGCTAAGAAAAGGGATGCGAAAATTTATGCTGAAATAGTAGGGATAGGTATGTCAGCGGACGCTTACCATATTACAGCGCCAGATGTAGAGGGGGTAGTATTGGCATTGCAACGTGCCTTAGCAAGCGCGCAGATTTCGCCAGATTGCATCGATTACATCAACGCGCATGGGACGAGTACACCGCTTGGTGATAGCAACGAGATAAAGGCTATCCAGCAGGTTTTTGGTAGCCATGCTTACCAATTGCATATTAGTTCGACTAAATCTATGACAGGGCATTTATTGGGTGCAGCGGGGGCTGTGGAGTCTGTGGCTACTGTGTTGGCTTTACAGCATCAGTGGGTTCCTCCAACCATTAATCATAGGGTGGTAGATGAGACCATAGATCCACATATCAATCTTACTTTGCATAAAGCCATCCCTAAGTCTATTGTATTTGCCCAAAATAATGCCTTTGGCTTTGGTGGACATAATGTGTCCATGATATTTAAAAAATGGGAAGACGCCTAAAGCTGCTTAAGTACTTTCTTATGTGGCATGATTCTGCCACTAGGCAGTTCATTGCTACGGTAAGAGCTATTACAGGTGGTGTACCTTTAAATCTTGCTTTGTATAGGATAGCCCTGCAGCATAGTTCGCTCAAGGAAGGACATACGTCCAACGAACGACTTGAATTTTTAGGAGATGCCTTGCTGTCTTCTATTGTAGCAACTTATCTTTTTAAGAAATTTCCCTTGAAGGGAGAAGGTTTTTTAACGGATATTCGTTCAAGACTGGTGAATAGGGATGCTTTAAATACACTGGCCCGTAAAATGCACCTAGATAAGCTATTACAGTATGATGAAATCCTCGTACACAAAGGTAATAGTAAATATATTTATGGGAATGCATTGGAAGCATTGATTGGGGCTGTTTACTTAGACCATGGGTATGCTTATTGCGAACAATTTGTGCTGGAACGCCTTATAGGAAACTATATAAGTTTAGAGGATTTAATCGCAAGGGATACCAATTTTAAAAGTCAAATTGTGGAGTGGGCTCATAAGCAACGTTTTACTGTACGTTTTAAAACAACCCTAGAGGCTGCCCATCTGTTTACAGCCCAAGTACTTATAGATGAAAAGGTATTTGGAGAGGGGAAAGGCAGGACGAAAAAATGCGCAGAACAATCCGCTGCGCAGCAAGCGCTACAGCAAGTCCAATCTTTTACAGAAGAAAATGCGCCCCAGTAGCTTAAAAGCAAACGACTGGAAGGAATAGCCTTCCGCCCCTACCACGTATGCTATACCATACGCCTACAGACAACTTTCTTCGTACCAACGCTTTCGTCGGTTAGCTGCTCTTTATAATATTGGTCTATAACTACTTTTAATAAATGGATGCATGCTTTTGTATGCTATTGCAGTTGCATGGTTACGCATAGGTCATCCATTATGTTTAGGAAAATGAAAAAATAAATCCTAATTAGGAAAAGGGAGGACTTTTTTTGAAGCGCATAGGGGGTAGGTTAGGATATCCCTTTTTGTACAGATTTTGTATGGTTTGTATCAGTAATAGGTTGTACAATCGCAATAAGGTAGTTTATGTTCAAGGCAATTAGGGAGCAGATTAAAAGATTCTTTTACTTTTCCACTAGGGAAGCAAATGGTTTATCTTGCCTTCTGCTGCTTATTTTTCTTTTAGTAATTGCGCCGCAAGCGTGGCAACTATATGTGACTATATTTTCAGCTAAGCAAGCAGAGCATAGCAGAGATGTTGCTTTATTAGAAAGCTATCTTTGCCTGTTACACGACAATGCAAGCAAAAAAGTACGTATAGACATTAATACAGCCACTGTGCAGCAGCTGTCGGCGATAGAGGGAATAGCCGAAAAATTTGCCGTAACTCTTATACGTTATAGGCATAAGCTAGGAGGTTTTGTATCTGTTGATCAGTACAAAGAGATATATGGACTAACGGATCGTGCACGGGTAAAATTAAGGGAGTGCACAATGGTATCAGCAACATACAAACCTAAGCAATTGTCGTTGAATCATGCTACGTTTCAGGAGCTAGTTACCCACCCTTATATTTCTTTTGCTAAGGCAAAAGCTATGATACGCTATAGGCAGCAGCAAGGGAAGTTTACCACCCTTGCTGAGCTACAAGCCCTTCCCGGCTATCATATGGATTGGGCTACAAAGATAATGCCCTATCTTTCTTTATTATAATAGATAATTAATAAGATTATTAGTCAATTGAAATTTTTTATTTCCCATTTCTTTTAGGTCATTTTCAATACTTTTCATTTCTGCTTTTAGCCCCTCCAAACCTTTTTCTTTTTCTACTTTTAATAGATTTGTAGTTAGTAAAGTAGGTAGCTGCTGCTTTAATAATTTATTAAACATAGATTGTAAAAATTCACTTTGAATGGATAATAAATAGGATATATATTTTGTTCGTTTATTATTATCTCTTGAGGTTTCTCTTTTCAGATCGTTTAGACGCTGCTGAAATTCTTTTGATGTGCTTTTAATTATATCTATTTGTATATCTATATCTATTATATCTATATCTATTAGTGCACCCGCTAGCTCCGGTATGTCATTATCGAATAATTCTTGAGCCTGTTCTAATTTTAGCAGAAATGCACACACTTCCGACTCCATATTGGATAGCTCCTCTTCGCTTATTGTTTCTGATTGAAGTTGAATTTCAATGAGTTTTTTGCATTTCTCTGAATGCTTTTCAAGCAAAGATATAAAATCTGATACTACTGGCTCAATAGTATCTTGATACCATTTGTCTATAAAACTTTTAGTAGCCTTGTCTTTTTCTGCTATGGGCTCAGTACCGGTTTTTACTTGGGATAGTGATTTTATGGATGCTTCTGTTTTTGATTCACTTGCGCTGGCTGGTTTTCCGTTTGTGTCTTTTAGGTTTCGGGCTAATTCATCTTTAGATGACGGTTGCCTAGGGGATTTTCCTCCCTCACACTCACCAGCAAATAGCAATGGGAATAGTGCCATACTTAGGACAGATGGGTGGAATAACCTTCTTGTACAGCAAGCTAAATTTTTAATAAACCCACTAACCATTGGGCGATCTAGTTTTAATTGCTTTGATACGAATACCATAATTTAATTATTTTAATTTGATTTATTTGGGCTACTTCATACATCTAATATATTTGCTGTAAACTTTCTTCAGCATAACGTTTGATACGCATTATATGTAAGTATTAGCATTAAACCAAATGGCCATGCGTAGGGAATGAGGCTATTGAAGTTTTAGTAAACGGATTCCCGAATCTTCAGGAGCTGCATTTAGCGTCTAATAACGTTTGAGATAAAGGGACAAAAGTTTTGTCAAGCGAATTGCCAGCTCTTCAGCGGTTACATCTAAAGTCTAATAAAATTGGGAATGAAGGTATAAAAGCTTTAACAGAGGGATTTCCAAATTTTCAGCAGTTGCATTTATATTCTGATGACATTCCGTGTGAATTTGCAAAAATTTTGGCGGAAACGACCCAGCTACGGGTGTTTAGTAATGGTAGAATTGGAAAGGAAATTGGAAAGGCATTATAAGGCTAATTACAGAGTGCTATTTCAAGTATTATAATTATAAAAAACACCCAGGTCTTAGCATCTAATTTTTAAAAGAGGTTTGATAACTTGCTTAGATCCTATTTTTATTGTGCTACCACTATTCCTAATCGTTTAGCTAAATTGCATTCAGTAGCTTTGAGCATTTGGTGGATCTGTAGAAGCTCTTCCTCTTGGCTTTCGGAACATGCTTGGGTTAAGGTCACCCTATTCTCTTCAATAAGCGCCTGCACCAGGCGCAGCTTTAAACGTATGATTACTTCTATGGTTGCTTGATATAAGAAGTCTACTTCCTTTACCGTGTAGATACCATACTTTGTAGCCCATGCTTCGCTTATTTCATGCCGGCACGCTATCAAATCAATCACGCGCTTCTGCATAGCGGGGTCCCCTTGCGCTAAGATAGCTTGCCTATCAATGGGTTCCCCTTTTCCTAACCTTTCTTTATAGTAGGCTAGCAATGTTTGACACTTTTCAGATCGGAAAACAATATCCCCTAGCTCTAGAAAAATGTATTCATATAAGGCTTTCCCTTCTATTACTGTTGTAGAACCATATAGTATTAGCATCCGCATAATTTCTTGTTCATAGGCCTCAATACTTGCTGTAAGCTTATGGACAAAGGGGATATGCTTCCGGTCCGAATAGGTTTTTTGCACCGAATAGGGGCGTTCCATTTTTTTTCTTTGCGTGATACCAACTGTAGTTTTAGCTGGTAGATGCCGCAATGCATCATAGGTAACCTGTAGGATGGATGGATCTATAGAAAAAAGCTTACTGCACTTTTTAAGAAAAATACTTTGTTCTATTGCATCTGGAATGGCTAGGATGCTTTGGATAATGGCACGTATATTTTTTGCTTCTTCTGTTGGCGTCAATGAAGTCTCTCTAGTATGCAGCATGTCCGCCTTGAAAGTAATAAAATCTTGCGCAGCATTAGCTAAGTAATCGATAAAAGCAGCAGCCCCTATGGTACGGATGTAACTATCTGGATCCATTGTTGCGGGCAAGGGCACTATGTTAACCTCGAATCCCTTGCTTAATAGCGGATCTATATTCCGAAAAGCAGCTTGTTTACCAGCCTGATCCCCATCAAAAACAAGCGTAAGCTTACTGGTCAAACGGCGTAGCGTATGGATCTGTTCTTCCGAGAGGGCCGTACCAGAAAGCGCTACGACCGCTTCTTTACCAATTTTATGAAAGGCCAGTACGTCGGTGTAGCCTTCTACCAAGTAACAATGATTGGCTTGCTTAACCGGTTGTTTTGCCCATGTCAGACCATATAGTATGGTTCGCTTGTGGTAGACAACTGTTTCTGGGGAATTGAGGTATTTTGGGCTGTCTGTTGCAGGCGTAGGCAGCAGCGCTCTGGCACCAAAGGCTACCACTTGTCCGTTGCTATTAGCAATAGGAAAGAGCAATCTCCCCCGAAAGCGATCATATATTTTACCATCGCTTTGGCTAATCAATCCTGCCGAAAGCAACGTTTCCACATTACTTCCTTGTGCAAGCGCAAAGGAATAGAAGCCATCCCAACTGTTTAAGCTATAACCTAAGGAAAACTTTTTAGCCAGGGTAATGGAGATGTCCCGTTGTGTTAGGTAGGGTAAGGCTACTTGTGCCGCTTCCGAGTGGCTCCAGAGCAGCTCGCTAAAATAAGCCTTGGCTAGGTTTAAGGCAGCATAAATCTTTTCGTTTGTAGCTGCTGTTGGGCGTTCTTCTTTATTATTATCTGCTGGGATAAGCGCTATCCCATACTTTTGCGCCAAATAGGTAATGGCCTCTACAAAAGAGCAATGCTCTATCTGCTGTACAAAAGTTATGGCATCCCCTGCTGCGTCGCAGCCAAAACATTTATAAAATCCTTTGCTAGGAGAGACCGCAAAAGAAGGCGTATGCTCCTGATGAAAAGGACAGCAAGCCCATAAGTTTTGCCCTTTCTTTTTAAGTGGGATAAAATCAGCAATTACTTCCTCAATACATACCCTGTTTTGTACAGCAATGATGGTTTCTTGACTGAGCAGCATAGAAGAAAATAAATTTTAACAGGGAATAATATTATCTCTAATTAAAAGAATGGGATTGTATTATGGTTAAAGTAGTATTCCCATTGCTAGCAGCAGCTGCTCGTACGGATGTAGCCGTAGGCATTATGGGACGGTGCCACAATAAAGCATATACTACCCCTAATTTACATACGCATCAGCAATGAAAAGATAGGAATTATTTACAAAATGGCGGTATGAAAATATACAGGAAGGGTAACGTATGGAAAGCCTCTTGGCTGTGTAAGGGAGAAAGGTTCTTTTATTACCCTAAGAGGTATTTTGTATTTTTAATAAAAAGTTATATCTTTGAATTAGGTACGAAGCGGTAGAAGGCTTCGTAAAGATGTTCTTTGACTTATTGTAAAAGCAAGAAGGGTAGGCGTTATTTCCTTTAGGTTGTAAGCTTCTTTAAGTTGTAAGCTTAAGTTAGCCGAAGGCAGAAAGGGTAGAGCGCATGCCAATTTCAAGAGTAGTAAGAAACAAATAAGGGCGTATGGGGAATGCCTTGGCTCTTAGAGGCGATGAAAGGCGTGATAAACTGCGATAAGTTGCGGGGATTGGTTTGTACGAAGTGATCCGCAAATTTCTGAATGGGGCAACCCATGTTACAGCGATGTAGCATATCCCTTAAAATATATTTAAGGGAAGCAAACCTGGGGAACTGAAACATCTAAGTACCCAGAGGAAGAGAAAACAAATAGTGATTCCATGAGTAGTGGTGAGCGAAAGTGGAGAAGCCCAAACCATAGCAGTTTTGGCTGGTATGGGGTTGTAGGGCTAGCGCAACAAATTAAGCGTGGGAACTTAAATTACCTGGAAAGGTAAGCCATAGAAGGTGAAAGCCCTGTCAAGGTAACCATGTTTGATTTAGCTAGTACCCTGAGTAGGTCAGTCCTGGTGAAAGGCTGACTGAATTTGCCGGCACCATCCGGTAAGGCTAAATACTCCTAAGAGACCGATAGTGGACGAGTACCGTGAGGGAAAGGTGAAAAGTACCCTGAATAAGGGAGTGAAATAGTACCTGAAACCATACGCTTACAAGCAGTCGGAGTTTTTATTTTATAGAAATGACGGCGTGCCTTTTGCATAATGAGCCTATGAGTTAATCTTTTCTGGCAAGGTAAATCCTTTAGAAAGGAAAAGCCGAAGCGAAAGCGAGTCTGAATAGGGCGATTGAGTCAGAGGAGTTAGACGCGAAAGCCGGTGATCTACCCATGACCAGGTTGAAGCGTTGGTAAAACAACGTGGAGGACCGAACCAGTGAATGTTGTAACGTTCTTGGATGAGTTGTGGGTAGGAGTGAAAGGCTAATCAAACCGGCAGATAGCTCGTACTCTCCGAAATGTTTTTAGGAACAGCCTTAAGTTTATACTGATAGGGGTAGAGCTACCGATGGGACTAGGGGGGAAACCTACCGTGTCTAGACGAACTCCGAATACTATCAGTTTTGCTTAGGAGTGAGGGTTAGGGCGTCAAGGTCCTAATCCGAGAGGGAAAGAACCCAGACCATCAGCTAAGGTCCCTAAATATATACTAAGTTGAACTAAGATGGTTCAGTTGCTTAGACAGTCAGGATGTTGGCTTGGAAGCAGCCATTCATTTGAAGAGTGCGTAACAGCTCACTGATCGAGCAACAGGGCGTCAATAATGAACGGGCATAAAGTATATTACCGAAGCTATGGCCTTGCTATTAGGTAGCAAGGGGTAGGAGAGCATTCTAATGAAGCTGAAGCTAAGCAAGTGATTCTTAGTGGATTTATTAGAAAAGAAAATGTAGGCATAAGTAGCCAGAATAATGGTGAGAAACCATTACACCGAAAGACTAAGGTTTCCACGGCGATGTTTGTCATCCGTGGGTTAGTCGGGCCCTAAGTTGAAGCCGAACGGCGTAGGCGATGGATAATCGGTTAATATTCCGATACTAGCTAGCAATAGAGAAGGGGGGACGAAGGAGTGAAAGACTTGCCTTCTGACGAATTAGGAGGTTAAAGCCTGTAGATAGAGGTGTAGCAGGCAAATCCACTACACCTGTCGAAGGTGATAGTACTGCAATCCTTAGGGAGCGCAGATAATGGTCCTAATCATACTTCCAAGAAAAGCCTCTAATCGTTAGGTGCTAGCTATCCGTACCGCAAACCAACACAGGTAGTTGAGGAGAATATCCTAAGGTGTTCGAGTGAGTCGTGGCCAAGGAACTCGGCAAAATAGCCCTGTAACTTCGGGAGAAAGGGTGCCTCATTCATCTTCTTTAGGGAGGGTGAGTAGGCCGCAGTGAAGAGGCCCAGGCGACTGTTTACCAAAAACACAGGACTTTGCAAAATCGAAAGATGAAGTATAAGGTCTGATACCTGCCCGGTGCTGGAAGGTTAATAGGAGGGGTTAAGCCGCAAGGTTGAAGCTCTGAATAGAAGCCCCAGTAAACGGCGGCCGTAACCTTGACGGTCCTAAGGTAGCGAAATTCCTTGTCGGGTAAATTCCGACCTGCACGAATGGTGTAACGATCTGGGCGCTGTCTCAGCCACGAGCTCGGCGAAATTGGAGTGGCGGTGAAGATACCGTCTACCCGCAATGGGACGAAAAGACCCCATGAACCTTTACTATAGCTTAACATTGATAATAGGTAGATATTGTGTAGGATAGGTGGGAGGCTACGCAAGTAGCCGCCGGTGAAATACCACCCTTTATCTATGTGTTATCTAATCTTTGGGAGCAAGGAGACAGTGTTTGGTGGGTAGTTTGACTGGGACGGTCGCCTCCTAAAAAGTAACGGAGGCTTTCAAAGGTACCCTCAATACGGATGGTAATCGTATGTGGAGTGCAATAGCATAAGGGTGCTTGACTGTGAGACAAACAAGTCGAGCAGGGTCGAAAGACGGATATAGTGATCCGGTGGTTCCGCATGGAAGGGCCATCGCTCAAAGGATAAAAGGTACTCTGGGGATAACAGGCTGATCTCCCCCAAGAGCTCATATCGACGGGGAGGTTTGGCACCTCGATGTCGGCTCGTCACAACCTGGAGCCGAAGCTGGTTCCAAGGGTTGGGCTGTTCGCCCATTAAAGTGGCACGCGAGCTGGGTTCAGAACGTCGTGAGACAGTTCGGTTTCTATCTATTGCGGGCGTTAGAAGTTTGAGAGGAGCTAACCTTAGTACGAGAGGACCAGGTTGGGTAAACCGCTGGTGTATCAGTTGTGACGTCAGTTGCACCGCTGAGTAGCTATGTTTATAAGAGATAAGCGCTGAAAGCATCTAAGCACGAAACTTTCCTCAAGATGAGACTTCTTTAAGGATGGTTAAAGATGATGACCTTGATAGGTTACAAGTGTAAAGTCAGAAATGGCAAAGCTGAGTAATACTAATTATCCGAATGTTTCTTATTTTTTTCTTAACTTGCTTTTACAATAGTCAATTAATATATTAAAAATATTAAAGATAAATAAAGGTGACGAAAGCGCTGGTGTACACCTCTTCCCATTCCGAACAGAGCAGTTAAGCCCAGTAGCGCCGATGGTACTTCGGTAAAACGCGGGAGAGTAGGTGGTTGCCTTTTTTATTTTTAAACGTCCATTCTATGGAGGGATGGCTATTTGAAGAGGACGTACTAGCTTGTTAAGTTAATGCTTCAATAGTACATACCTATCTAAAAATATTGCCCACTTTATATCCTTCTCAAACTTAATACTACGGGGAAAAAAGATGTCCAGCTGAGATAGGGTTATTGTCCATTCCCGAACGGGTCTGCTCCATGTATCTTCCAGCTTCTTTAGGGCATAAAGTACTAATTTATACTTATACTGGTGAAGGTTCTATATTATTGTGCATAATAGTTACTAACATAACTATTTTATGAAACCTCCAATCTTGTTTTCCGCTCCATTTCGGTTTTTTCCTATAGAAAGGTATAGTCAAGTAACAAGTCAGTGGATTGATCCTAATCAAGAGGGGTATGACCAGCCTATGATGGATGCAAAGGTACAGAAACGTTACGTGGAGCAATTGTGGCAACGGCTTTATGGTAGTGCGTCTCCTTGGCATGAAGCGTACGTTAAAGCAATCCTTCAACAAGAAGCTATTGGATCATGCCAAGAAAAAGCGCTAGTAAGATTCAGCAACCATGATAAATCTGAGCAAGATAAGTGGTATGGAATGAATTTTAGACCTTATTCCATCGAATGGATAAAAGATATAAGAGCAAACATTCCCTTATACGAACTTAAAAACCCAATCTTCCAGGCAGCGCACAGAGCTATTACCATACAAAATCTTGCCGTCAGAATACTCCCTTCACAAGATGTTTGCTTTCGTAGTACCATACCAGGACATGGTTATCCCTTTGATCGGTTACAAGCATCAGCTGTATGGATAGGCACCCCTCTTTACAGCATAGCAGAAACAAAAGATAAAATATGGTCACTTGTTATAATGCCAGATTTTATAGCCTGGATTCCAAGCAGTGGATTCGCTTATGCAGAGGATGCTTTTATCCAAAGATGGAAAGAAGCTGCACAAAATCAACTTGCTGCAATTATACAAACGCAGACACCTTTAGTAGATACAAAGGGAAGATGTATAGCACAAGCTTATGTAGGATCTGTTTTTCCAGTATCTACACGTGAGCATGCAAAAGCAGACAAACTGATACTAAACGTTCCCATTGCCAATGAAGAAGGAAAAGCCTGTTCAGTTGATGTATCGGTTTCTTCGACCCAAGCTGCTTGTATTCCCATACAAACTTCACGAAAGAATTTTGCAAAAATAATGGATACGTTGAAAGAAAGGGATTTTGGTTGGTGCGGTACATCCTTTTATAATGATTGTTCAGCAGAACTTAAGAGTCTGTTTCTCCCATTTGGAATTTGGTTACCTAGACACTCCAGCGATCAGGTAGAAATATCAGAGAAAATGGATAGGAATGGTGCCACCCCAGAAGAGCGGCTTACTTACCTAAAGGATTATGGAGATCCATTTTTAACGATTGTATATATTGGAGGACATGTCTTTTTGTATATCGGCCATTTCCAATATCAAGAAATGGCTATAGCTATGACTTACCAAAATATTTGGGGGATGGCTGATCTATCAGGAGATAGTGTTTCTATTATTGGAAAATCTGTTTTTCTCCCTCTATTGCTTAATTACCCAGAAGATCCTAATCTTAAGAATCTCCTACAACGCCCATTCTTTCAAATAACCCATCTTAAGCACCTTTCAGAAGGACATCCTCGTCTAAAGAAACCTTATGTTGTAGTATAATGAACGTAATATTTTGATTGATTTATACCGATCAGATCGTAATATTGCATGAGTTATATGTACTTATAGCTGTTTGTTACTATGGTCTATCCACTCTTCTTATTATATTTCAACTAATTTTGATTCCTTCATTAGAAGAATATTTTTAACACCTTTTTAGCTCTATTTAAGCACTATAGCTGTACGAAAGTTAGCAGACCAAAAAAGAATAGCCAAAGAGACTATGGATTTCTACATTCCATGGTCTAGAAAAAATAATATTTTAACCTGGTTATCAGAAATGGAAAATATATGTGAGCAGATTTTACATACTAATCCTGTACATTAAAAATATGGATACACAAGTAGAAGTCCACTTCTTTTGTTTAAAATGTTATTGCTGCAGACTTGGTATGGACTGTGAATGCCTATCCAGCGGAAGAAGAAGCAAACGATCGCGTCACTTTTAGCAGATTTTGTGAAATTGCTATGGATAGTTCTGTTCCAGATCATAGGGTAGTAAGCAGATTTAGGACCACCCTTACAGAGCAGAAGGCGCTAGAAAAGTTATTATAAATCATTAATGATTTACATAAAGATGGCATTATAACCGTATCCGAAAGTTATCAAAAAGGAGTAGATCCAGAAGCAAGTTGGATAAAAAAGGGTATACGCTTTTCATGGTTATAAGCGACACCTCCTTGAGGAACTCCCCTTATCTCCTACAGCTAAACGGTTGAATAAATTGGTAGCAAAGACACGTTATAAGGTAGAACACGTATTTGGTGCTATTACAAGTTGCTTCTGTAGTTCAGGAGCCCGTTATATAGGCCTTGCAAAAAACCATACGCAACAACTTATGGAAGCAATAGTCCACAACGTATACAGGTTTCCAAATAGTATAGTAAGTGGTACTTAGGAAGATGGTCTATCCAAAATAGATTAAAACTCTAAAAATCAATAAATAATAAAAATACTAACCCTATAGCATCAAAAATCAAACCAAATAAGCGTAGAAACATAGAAAAAATTATTCTATTGATCTATCACAACAGACTCCTATTGTATAAAAAATAGTAGAAATTTTTTATATTATACTGCTGTTGCAGTAAGCTATACTATACTATGGTTGTTTTAGTTGTCCTATTGTTTGGATCTTAGGGGGGATAACTTTTTTGTTGATTGTTTTGCTTTTTAATCAATTGTTTTATATGAAAAGAATATTTTTACTTTGTGTATTTTTTGTTACGCACGCCTATGCGCAGCAGGAAGAGCCCGTTCAGGAAAGTCCGTTTCGTGCTGGTATAACACTTGGTTTGGGTGCGGCTGGTATCCATGGGGAGGGAGACCCTAAGTTTGATCCTGATGAAGTAAGAAAAAATATAAAAAATACATATACTGGTCCTATCAGTGGAAAAATAAGTAATCTTGGTTTTGCAGGGATGGTTGGTGCTTATTTTTCTTATGCTTTTTCAAATTATATCAGTGGAGAAATTCAAGTGAATCCCATAGTAAGGGGCATATTTTTGCATGATAAAGAAGTAAAGACATTAGAAGGAGATGAGGCTACACCAATGATAGCGTTGTTTAGTGGCGGTTTATCTTTTCCACTGCTGGGTTGTCTTCATCCATTTGGTAGCCAGAACGGTTTGAAGTTGCTTGCAGGTATGGCGCTCGATTTTCTTACTTTACGTAAAGAGTTTAAGAAAGCTCCTATGGGTATAGAAAAAGATAAAGCTAGGGACGTGGATTTTACTAACTTTAAAGATAAATTACGCAATTGGGATGTGGCTTTCGTAATCGGTATAGGTTATGAATGGCGTTCTGGATGGGGTTTGGGTATAAGACACCATAGAGGATTGTTGGGTTTCTTAAAGAAAGATGGCCTAGCAGACGAGCTGTTTACGGGTAGCGATATAACTGGTATAAAAAATATTAAAAATCATCATACTATTATTACATTGAATTACAGTATAATTCGGCCTTAATTGCTATATTGCTATACCTTTCAAGGGAGTACATTCTTCACTTTGTACAGGGTTCCGCAAGTTATGGCCAAGCGACTTGTAAGCCATACTGCGCTCGGAGCAGATGCTAAGTAGGTAGCTTTTGGGTTATAGCTTGCTCCCTAGAAGCAGTAGTAAGGAGGATCTCCTTTTGGGAGATTCCATGCCTCTTTACCATGCGTTATCAGGGAGATCCGAAAACCGCTTTTTGCCTCTAATAAAGTAATCAAGAACACTATTCCCTTTGTATCTGTGGCGTAAAGGCAATAGAGAGCGGTTGATGTTACCTTTTTTTCTTAATTTGAGGAAATCTATTTGTGCTTTACAGATTGCCCAGCTGTGGTTCCCCTTCCCAAGAAAAAGATAATAGCAGGCTGCCAGTAAATCTAAGCCACTTCGCTTTATGGTAGAGCAGAGGGTAGAACGCTCGTTTTTATAAAGCATAAGTGCTCTATTTCTAAAGTTGAAATAGGTTTTTTGGGGATTATGGTAGGCTAGGGTTGCACCCCCTACGTGGTATACGCTACTGCTGCCACAGTAGTAGACTTTCCAACCTGATAGCTGTAGCCGCCAGCACAGATCGATTTCTTCGAAGTGAGCAAAGAAAAGTGGATCAAAGCCGTTTAATGCGTGAAAAGCTTCCGCGCGTATGCATAAACAAGCGCCGCTTGCCCAAAAAACAGGCCGTGTATCATTGTATTGCCCCTGATCCTCCTCTAGCTTGTGGAATAGCCTGCCCCTACAAAAAGGATAGCCATGGCGATCTATGTAGCCACCAGCTGCTCCAGCATAGTCAAATTGTGTAGGTGCTAGAAGGGATAAAATCTTAGGCTGACAGCAAGCAATAGAAGAATCCGATTGCATAAGTGCCAAAGGAGCTTGCAACCAGTTTTCTGTAACCAATATATCGTTGTTCAATAGCAGGTAATAGGTAGCCTTGATTTGCTTAAGTGCTAAATTATATCCTTCTGCTACCCCATAATTTGTTGCATGTACAATACAGGTTACCTGTGGAAAATATTGCCGTAGGTAAGCTACCGATCCATCCGTGGAAGCATTGTCCACTACGATTACGGCATGCCCTTTGCTATAAAGCAATAAAGGAGGTAAATATTGCTTTAATAAAGCCATCCCATTGTAGTTGAGTACTACAATAGCTAAGTCATGGCCTATAGAAGCGGTCCCCTGCATACTGCTATGCCTCCATTGTGCTGTTTTGTATAGCTGTTTGTATCTTCTCTTCGATTTCTGTTAAAGCCAGATTGGTAGCACCTATGATCAGTTCTTCTATTATTTTTTTGTCCTTTGTTTGGAAGAGGCTTTCATCAATGGTAACAGCTGTTAGCTGTTTGTTTCCATTTACCGTTACCTTTACCAATCCAGCACCTGCTTCCTTAGTAAGGACTAGTTGCCCCATTTGTTGTTGGAGTGTTTCCATTTTTTTTCGGAATTGATCCATTTGTCCGAATAGCTTTGTGATGTCCATGATGAAATAATTAAGATGGTAAATGCAATTGTTTTAATTTCCCTTGTAAAGGATCCTGCTTTAATGGCTTTTTTGAGCGCAGTTTACTGTGTATCTTCTAGAAAAACAATGTATCCAATACCTTACAAGGCATATGCTACCCAACGATAGCAGAAGAAGTATCCATGACCAAGGAGCTACCCTGTGCATTGCAATCCCTTTTAAAGAGGCTATGCATAGTGGGATAAAGAACCATATGATGATCTCAATATCTAATAGGAGTAGATAGAGCCATGCTACCGCTAAACTTAAAAGATACCCTATGTATACGTAGGGTGTACCCTCTTTGATTCCAAGGAAAAAAGATTGCCCTATGTGTAGTAAAATTTCTTTATCGTGGTAAAGCAAGCTATCTAACAACCAAATTAGGCCTAAGAAAATAAAAAATTGCTTTATTCCCCCTTTAAAGCGATCGGTTAATAGGATCTGGGCAGGTTTTATGGTAAGACACAATGCTACTATAGCAGCAGTAGAAAGCATTATGAGTGGGTAGAAGTATGCTATCTTAAGTTTAAAAACCTTACCGATAAAGCTACATGCTGTAAATCCATTGGGAGTAGGTTTTGTTCCCAGCAGCAGCCCCTCCATTAGGCATAGCAGGAGCAATAAAAGTAGGTAAATATAGGGCGCTCGCTGCACCTCATGGGCTTGTGCGGTTGCTGCTGCGTTGCTAGGGCATGTTTTATACCGCTTGATAGGCCAGCTGTAAGGGATGGCCGGTAGGTAATATATAGACAAGACCCCTAGGATGTATAGAAGGTCTATGAGAGATAAGGCATGCGTATGCAGGACTAAATAAAGCAACATCCCTGGTAAAGATAAAGGGCTGAATATATAGGCTATTCTACCCCCTGTAAACAACAGCTGCTTAAAAAAATTATAACGCTGGTTATGTATTATAGCATATATAAACCTTAGATTCCCTGTAATAAATATTAGGGAAAAGCATACAACCCATAGCAAAGGCTGTGGTAAAGATAATGTTTGCTTGAATTTGGTTTCTAGGAAATGAAAAAAGCCAGCTGTCTCTAAGGTAGCCGTAAGGATTATCCAAGCGGCCTGTAAGAATATAAAAGTATAGGGAGGTTGAGCAGGCGAAAGATAACCAGAAAAAGACAGTAGGGTTATGCTCAAACCACTTAGTAAGCCAACAGCTATTCCCTCTAGATATAAACTTGCTAATAGTATACACAGTAAGATGCCCCACCCAATAATAACCATATGTAATGATATAATATATTAAGAAGTAAATACCCTTCCCTAGCAGGTGTAAGTTAGGTATTATCTATTAAAATTTAAGGTACACAGGCATTAAATATAGTAAAATATAGGAATTAACTTGTTTTTAATGAATAAAAAATACCGTAAATACCGCAAAATTTTGTTTACTTAGTACAATAATAGTAAGGGAATAAAGGAACAAAAGGCCTTTGTTAGGCTTTGCTGTTAAGCATGATGGCATGCAACGGATAGGGCATCCATAGGTTGTACGGTATGTCCTGTGTAGAATAGTAGATTGATCCAATTCCCATTAAATTTTAATGCATGCCTAATTTACAAGCAGCCATACTTCAGGCATTACGTAGCGTTCAAGACCCTGATTTAAAAAGAGATTTAGTTTCTTTAGGGATGATCGATCAATTGCTTATTAAGGATCATACGATTTCTTTTACTATTATTTTAACTACGCCAGCTTGTCCTCTACAAGAAATATTGAAGCAGGAATGTATACAAGCCATTCGAACGCAGGTAACAACTGATTTTAACATTGCTATTACGACCACTGCCAAAGTTACCACAGGTCATGCTACTGCTTCCGTTCTGCTACCCCATGTAAAAAATATTATTGCCATTGCTTCTGGTAAGGGAGGAGTAGGGAAGTCTACCCTAACGACTCATTTAGCCTTAGCGTTGGTAAATTACGGGGTAAAGGTAGGTATTTTAGATGCAGATATATTTGGCCCTTCTATTCCTACCATGTGGGGTTGTAGGGGAGTCAGGCCTCCTATTCTAGAGCAGGAAGGAAAAAAATACATACAACCTATAGAGCGCTATCATGTAAAACTAATGTCTATTGGTTTTTTAGCTGAGGAAGCCGTTGTATGGCGAGGTCCTATGGCTAGTGCTGCCTTAAAACAATTGTTAAAAGAAACCAAATGGGGTCCGTTGGATTATTTACTCATTGATCTACCTCCTGGTACTGGTGATATCCCGCTTACATTGGTACAAACCGTAGCGGTTACAGGTGTTGTAGTGGTTACTACTCCCCAGAAGGTTGCCCTAATAGATGCCGTTAAGGCAATAGCTATGTTTACCAAAGCACACATTAAGTTACCTATCTTAGGGCTGGTAGAAAATATGTCCTATTTTTTACCCACCACCGCGCAAAATACCATACATTATATCTTTGGGAAAGAAGGAGGAAAACAGCTTGCCCAACAAAAAGCAATTCCCTTTTTAGGTCAAATTCCGCTGCTTCCTGCAATTTGTCAACAGGGAGATGACGGTATTTCCGCTGTTGATACGTTGCCTATCTTTGATACAATAGCACAAAAAGTAGCACAGCAAATCTCCATACAGAATGCAAAGGCTACGTTTTAAAAAAAATTGTGCGTACGTTGGACTACTTTTAAGTAAACAAAAAGTAGTAAGCAAAAGGATTTACCTATTGTAAATCAATAGCTGTAATGTGTACCTATACATGTAGGATGGGTTATTATTAGGTAAACGAATTTAAAATTTGTATTTTAATCATTCCATATATAGTTGCAGCTGTTTGATGCAACCTAGTTGGTACAACGCTTGAGCCTTACGCAATTGTTCCCAGGACCAATTAAAACCAGTTCAGGTCTATACATACATATTCCCTTCTGTAAGCAGGCCTGCCATTATTGTAACTTTCATTTTAGCACAAAGCGGCAGCTGCAGCCAGAGATGATTGCCTGTATAGGTCAAGAAATTTACCTACGAAGGCATTATTTGGAAGCGGTTCCTATTTCCAGTATTTATTTTGGAGGGGGGACTCCCTCGCTCTTAGCTTTTACAGAAATAGATCATTTATTAACCCAGGTTTTTCGTTACTGTACTGTAGCTACAGCCGTAGAAATCACTTTAGAAGCTAATCCCGATGATTTGACGCTGGAAAAATTGAAAGGGTTGCATCAACTCGGCATCAATAGATTGAGTATTGGTGTACAGTCGTTTAATGATAAAGTGCTTCAATATATGCATAGGGCACACAACAGCGTCATGGCTCAAAAGAGCATAGAGTGGGCACGTTCCGCACAATTTAGCAACCTTAGTATAGATCTCATTTATGCCATTCCAGGAACCACTACAGAAGATTGGCAGCGTGATTTAGCCCAAGCCTTCCTACTAGCGCCGGAGCATATTTCGGCTTATTATTTAGCCATTGAACCCAAAACGGTTTGGGAGTATCAACGAAAAAAAGGGAAACTACTACCCATAAGTGAAGCAATAGCCGCTGAGCAGTTTGCGTGGACCATAGAAACGTGCCAGCAGGAAGGTTACTTTCAGTATGAAATAGCTAACTTTGGTAGACCAGGTAAATTTTCCAGGCATAATATCAATTATTGGTGTTCAAGACCTTATTTGGGTGTGGGGCCAGCTGCCCACAGCTATAAGGGCTGGTATAGACAAGCAAATATTGCCCAAAATATAAAGTATATGCAAGCTATTCAGCAGGGACATTTACCCTATACAGAAGAAAGATTAAGCGTAGCAAATCGGGTGAATGAATATATTATGACTACCATAAGAACCTGCTGGGGATGTGATTTGGATTGGGTAGCTAGACAGTATGGCGTATCCCTTCTGGCCATTCGTAAAGATTATATAACCAGTATAGTACAAGAAGGATTAGCCCATTATGTGGATCATAAACTCTATTTAACCAATAGAGGAAAACGGTTTGCCACTAAAATAGCTGGAGACCTTTTTATCCTTGATACAGCGGAAGCTAATGCATAGCAGATAAGTTACCCATATTATATAAAACGCCATGCGTACGTATGCCAGAATCTTAAGTTATACAGGATCCTTGAAACGGCAAGCCTTCTGTTATTTTATGGCCACTTTTCTATCCATTTTCTTTGGCTTAATTACCTATAGTTTGGTTATTCCTTTATTAAAAGTACTTTTTAATCAAGAAGAATTAAATACCCTATTGGTAGATAATCCATTATTCCCAAAATGGCAAATGAGCATAGACTACCTCAAGTGTTTGTTTGATTATTTCTTTATACAAACAATTATAAGTTATGGAAAAATATATGCCCTTGGTTTATTATCCCTTTTATTCATGGTTTCTACCATTTTAAATGGTTTCTTTAGGTATATAGCAGATATTGTTATGGCTAAGGTGCGCATTAAGGTAGTTTACCGTTTACGGTTGGCCCTTTTTAGAAAAATGTTAACCTTTCCTTTACAGCGCTTTACAGATAAAAAGCAGGGAGACTTAATGGCATGTATTACTGCGGATATCCAGGAAATAGATAATGCTGTAGCCGATACATTGCGTTTGTGCTGCAAAGAGCCCACGCAGCTTTTTTGTTACATTGCGCTCCTCTTTTACATGTCTTTCCGATTAAGTCTTTTTACTTTATTGTGGTTGCCCGTTGCGGGGTGGATTATTGCTAAGATTATAAAACAGTTGCGCAAGTGGTCAGATAGAACGCAGCAATCATTAGGAGATCTGATGCATTTGATTGAAGCGATGGTAAGTAGTATCCGCATTATAAAGATTTTTGGTGCACAAAATTATGCGATTCAGCAATTTAAAAAAGAAAGCAGGCTTTATGCACGCATCAATAGATCCATAGCATGCAAAGAGTATATGACAGCACCCATATCAGAATCATTAAGCGTAGCAGCCATTTCCATTATACTTGTTTATGGAGGATACCTTATTTTTATAGATAAGCATGCCTTAAGTCCCAGTACTTTTATTGCTTATTTTATCATTTGCACGCAAACCCTTATACCGATCAAGATGATGGCACGTTCCATTGGTCATATTCAGCGAGGGTTAGCTGCTGGCAGGCGTGCCTTGCATTTATTGGATGAAAAAACAGAATGGTCAAGGCCATTGCTGGGCGGCATAACCTATACCACTTTTAAACATGCCATAGCTTTTAACAACGTTTCTTTTGCTTATAGTACCAAGAAAGCAGTATTAGCCAATATCAATTTTACCATTCAAAGAGGAGAAACAGTAGCCATAGTAGGGGCTTCTGGTTCAGGCAAATCTACCCTTTTATCTCTTTTATCTGGCCTGTATCAGCCCAGTAATGGGACCATTACCATAGACAATTTTTCTATTACACAGCTTAGCAATAACACCTTACCCCGTTTAATGGGGGTTGTAACGCAGGAATCTATTTTGTTTCATGATACGATTTATAACAATATTGTTTTTAATAGGCCAGGGATTACGCGATCAGCAGTTATAGGGGCTGCTCAGATAGCTTGTGCCCATCCTTTCATTATGGAGTTGCCCCAAGGCTATGATACAGTAATTGGCGAGCAAGGTGGTAAGCTATCTGGTGGTCAAAAGCAATGTATTTGCATTGCTAGGGCTGTATTAGGGAATCCGCCCATTCTTGTCTTAGATGAAGCAACCTCTGCCTTGGATAGGGTTTCTGAGAGAGCCGTACAATCAGGTCTTCAATCGTTTATGCAGCATAGGACGGCCATTATTGTAGCGCATCGGCTAAGTAGTATCTACCATGTGGATAGGATCATAGTTTTAGACCAAGGGAAAATAGTAGAGGAAGGAACACATGCTACGCTCTTGGCTCAAGAGGGTATTTATAAAAGATTATTTCATTTGGAACAACCGTAGATGCACTATTTTCTTGAAACTTTTAGAGTATTTCTGAAGCATGTTTTGTAGGAGCCATCCGCTCTAGGAAGCAGCATCCCCTACTGTAATGGGTTGGCCTGTTTTTTTTGGAAAAAGATGCCCTATATTAGGTTTTATTTTTTTTATCATTTAAATTTGTGTTATGCTCATTTGCACTAATGTAATAAAAAGCAAGTTTGCTAGGTTGAGGGGAGGATAAGGTTGCTTACTTGCTAGGAAGGAGTGAGGGACAATATATTGGTTAGTATTATATTATACGTGTTAGCTTAATTTAGGTACTTTTATGCAGGTTATACGCTTTATACCATTTTTTATTTTACTGTGTTGCACCCAAGTAGTTTCGGTAGCAGCTGCTGACAGCTCTTCTATGGCTGTTTTACTAGCAGATAATTATTTAAAATCTTTTACGGAAAAAGCAAAAGAAGGAAAGGGGCGTTTGGTAGGTCAAAAGTCAGCCAAGTTGGATACCAACGTTACCGCTGTTGCTCTTGCTCCCAGGGAAGAACGGTTATTAATTTTTAATGAAATTTTTGAAACCAGTAAGCGCTATCAGGCCTGCTATCCCGTTTCACGTAAAGTGTTGAACCAATATGCCTGGAATGATTTGCATCTCTTTTGTGGTACTACTCGTACACCTGGCTACCATTTTTTATCGCGCATCAATAGGACCCTTACCGCTTTGGGGGAATGTGCGTTGGCTTCTTTGTTAGCTGCCCCTACTGCTGATTTATCTGTACTTTCCAAGCGCCAGCAATTGATTGCTTACTTGGGAAAAGAAATAGCTATTGGTAGCGTTCTAAAAGATCAGTTACAGGTCTATAAAAAATCTGAGAATCATTTGTTGTCTTTTTGGACAGAAACGGATCCTTTGTATACAAAGGAATATGCAGAATACCTTACCCGGCTTTTTTATTACAAGGATCGAGTAGCCGTCAATAAGCAGGCAGGTTCCTTGCAAGGGAGGAAATTCTGGTTAAGGGACGTATGGAATATTTACAGTAATTTTGTTTTTTACCCTCTCCTAGGTGTTGCGATTTGTGAAGCAAATGTTGTATTTAACAGTGAAATCAATCATAAGCATGCCTATACAGACATGTTCCCTAGGTATGTTCCAATATGGAATTATTTTTATTGTAATGAACTTTATAAGTCAGGCACTAAATATGCCCCAAACCTAAAGGGGAATAACGAATTTAAGATAGTCGGTTATATTTTTTCTACATGGTTTACCCTACATTCCTTGTGGCAATACTACAAGGGTTATAGAAACTACAAGGAATACGCAGCTGTATTAAAGAACCTAGCCCTTCGTATGGCAGATGTGCAAACCTTTTTTACTGTTGCTAAAAAGGTTACTGCGCTTATCCAGGAGAATCCCCAGCTAAAGGCCTTGTATGGGGAGCAATTGGCAGCCACTAGAAAGTTGTTGGAACGCACGCAAGAGCAATCCGAAGTAGGTGATCTGTTGCGCTATCTGGAAGAGATGCCACTTCGTTCGTGGTCTTATTTAGGTAGTAATGCGGGGAAGCTCTTAGCCAGCTATAAGCTTTTTGTAGAACATAAAGCTGCCTTCCATGATGCTTTGTATGAATTGGGTCAGTTGGATGCCTTTTTATCTATCGCTACCTTAATGGAAGAGACGCGTGCAAAGGGCGCCGCGAATGCCTATACCTTTACTAAACTCGTATCACCTGCGGAGGCTACCAAGCCACATTTGGCGCTTGCCGCCATGTGGAATCCTATGCTAGCGCCTACTGTAGCCGTAGGGAATGACATTACCCTGGATGTAGGCGGTGTACAGACGGTTGTTTTAACAGGTCCTAATGCAGGCGGAAAGTCTACCTTTTTAACTGGTGTAACCTATGCTGTTTTGTTAAGCCAAACTTTTGGTATTGCTGCGGCGCAATCCTGTTCCTTGACCCCCTTTAGTAGCATCAATACCTATATTGACATTACCGATGATATTGCTGCAGGTAAGTCGCTGTTTATGGCGGAGGTTGCCCGTTTCCAGGATCACTTAACTAAATTGCGGCAATTGAAACGGGATGCATTTAGCTTTAGCATTTTTGATGAGCCTTTTAGTGGTACCAATCCAACTGAGGGTGCTGCGGCAGAGTATTCCGTATTAAATTCCATTGCCAGCTATCAAAATACGTTAAATATTGTAGCTACCCATTATCCTATAGTGATGCTTTTAGAAAAAAATGAACCAACCAAAGGTTTTAAGAACTATAAGGTCTTTATTACGAAGGATGCAGGGGGGCGTATTAACTATAGCTATAAGGTTATTCCAGGAGCGTCTACGCAAGCTATTGCCATAGATATTTTGGAGGAGGAGGGTTACTCCTCTGACATGTTAAAGCAGGCTAGAGATATTATAGATAATCCAGATAAGTATAAGAAAAGCTTTACAGAGAATAAAAAATCAGCTGAAAAGGTAGCGTCTAAGAGACAGAATAGTAAGCCTGTAAAAAAATAATCTAAAGTTTTGTAACGCATTTGTGTTAACTAGGGGAGTTGTTTTTATAAAAAAGATAACGCGCAAGAGGGTGATAAGATAGCTTAATACCCCTTTATGCACTTGTGTGTATGCTTTGTAGAGCTCCAAGCTGTTGGATGGTTGTTCCTTGTAAATTGTCCTTCTAGTTTTACATATATATATAATATACAGGTATACAGGGAAATAAAAAATATAAAATCTATGAGAAAAAGCATAGCAACTTTATGGTGTCTTTCCATTCTAGCGTTAGGCGGTTCCTGTAGAAAAGAAAAGGTTGCGCCTTCTACTAATCAGCTAGAAGAAGAGTTTCTGCGTAAATGTGGAATGAAAAATGAACAAATAAAACAATTGAACGAACAACTGACAGATGAACAAATAAAACAATTGAACGAACAACTACAACCATATTTTAAAAATTTATCTTAAAAAAACAGCAACAACAATAAGCCGGATGGGGAAGGTATTGCCAATGCTCGGATGGTTTTCAAGGAGAGGGTAGATAATCATAAGCTGAATCAGCTAGTAGCAGCCACTGTATTTATACGGTGGCTGTTTTTGTTGATAAGGGTAGTCATGTAGTCATAGGGACGTATTATGAACCCACGCGCGGGCGCAAGGGTTCCTAGAGGGGAAACAGGCCCCTATTAGACCGTTAAAATAGCGGTAAGATACAACCTGGTTAGTGCCAGCTCTTGGCAAGTTTTTAATGCCGTGTTTTCTCCATTCTTTTGCGTTTGCTAGGATCTAATATAGCTTTGCGTAAGCGAATGGATTGGGGCGTTACTTCCACGCGTTCATCATCCTGGATGTAGGCAATTGCCTCTTCTAGTTTCATCACAACAGGTGGACTGAGCCGAATAGCTGCATCTGCAGTAGCCGCACGCATATTAGTAAGCTGTTTTCCTTTCAATACATTTACTTCTAGGTCATTATTTCTATTGTGTTCCCCTACAATCATACCTCCATATACTTTTGTACCTGCTGCAATAAATAGCTTACCTCTATCAGCTAAATTAAAAAGTGCATAGGCCACTGCCTCACCACTGCCCATGGCTACCAATACACCATTGCGTCGGCCACCAATACTACCACGATAGGATCCATAACTATGAAAAATTCTATGCATAATACCAGTACCCCTGGTTTCTGTTAGGAAGGTACCATAATAACCAATTAAACCCCTAGATGGGCCAATAAAAATAATACGTGTTCTACCAGCCCCCATAGGTCGTAAATCCCTCATTTCTGCTTTACGCAAGCTCATAGATTCAATGACAGCGCCGGAGAAAGCATCATCTAATTCAATTTGGATTTCTTCTAGTGGTTCTAGTTTGCTTCCATCCGTTTCTGTTTTAATCAGTACGCGTGGTCTGCTAATGGACAGTTCAAACCCCTCCCTGCGCATGGTCTCTATTAAAATACCCAATTGCAATTCACCCCTTCCTGCTACTTCAAAGGAATCCTTCGTGGGGCTCTCTGTCACTTGAATAGATACGTTTGATTCCAATTCACGCATGAGCCGATCACGCAGCAAACTAAAGGTGACTTTGCTACCTTCCGATCCCGCTAAAGGAGAATCATTCACAGAAAAATTAATAGACAACGTAGGGGGATCTATGGGAGAAGCAGGGAGCGCTTGCTGAACAGCAGGGGCACAAACCGTATCTGTTACATTTGCCTGTTGTAGGCCTGCAATTACCACAATATCACCTGCATAGGCCGTTTCAATAGGCAAGCGCTCCATACCACGAAATGCCATGATTTTGGTAATTCGGGCATTCTCTACCCATTCATTTTTTTGATTAAGTACTTTTACAGCTTGTTGGGTTTTAAGTACGCCTGTAAAAATCCGTCCTGTGAGGATGCGACCTACGTAAGGATCATATTCTCTAGCTGTTATAAGCATAGAAAAATCAGCTTCTAGCGTAATTTTGGGGACAGGTACCTGTGCCAGCATAAGCTCAAACAAAGGGGTAAGATCCGTTCTAGCTCCCTCTAATGTGCTACTAGCCCAACCAGATTTTCCAGAAGCATACATAACAGGGAAATTACATTGCGCTTCTGTAGCTTCCAATGCCATAAAGAGTTCCAATATTTCTTCCTCTACTTCTTTGATCCGTGCATCCAAACGATCTACTTTATTGATGACTACAATGGGGTGTAATCCAAGCCGCAATGCTTTACTTAGAACAAATTTGGTTTGTGGCATGGTACCCTCTGCAGCATCGACCAATAGTACTACCCCATCCACCATACTTAACGTACGCTCTACCTCACCACCAAAATCAGCATGGCCAGGGGTATCTACTATATTAATACGAACATCCTTCCAAACGAGGGAAGTGCATTTGGCAAGAATGGTAATACCACGCTCTCTTTCTAAATCATTGGAATCCATAACCCTTTCAGCTATTTCTTGATGTGCCTTAAAGGTGCCACTTTGCTTTAGTAAATTATCTAATAACGTTGTTTTACCGTGGTCTACGTGGGCTATAATTGCAATGTTGCGTAAGGATTGCATGAAATGTATCTTAATTTTAAATGATTCCTACTTTATCTATTTCTAAATAGCATGCCAGGTAGGGTATGGATTGCTTGTATGAGATAATGCTATGCCTCTTCCGCTTTGTTAACCCCATACCATAAAATTATATTACGCTTCGTTAACTTTTAAGGTCCATTGCGCATATACCTAGCACAGATAAAGATACGATTCTTTTTTAATTTTGTGAAGATACCATTTAATTAACAATAGAAAGTATATATGCCTATACGTTTTCTAACTCAAGAACTAGGGCATATAAGGAGCTGTCATAGCAACTACACTTTCTTTATAAGGCTGTAAATCTATGGTTATAGCACTCTGTCCAAACAGCTGCTGCGTGGCATTGGTAAATGCCGCTGTTAAGGCAGTTGCCATAAAACAATGCGAAACCGGTTGAATGCTGCTATGCAGAAGGTTATGTAAAGTTAAAAAATCTTTAACAGCTAAGGCCGTAAGCCCTGCTACATCTATAGTATTTAATGCTATGTGATAATGTGTTCTGAAAATTTGCTTAATTTCCGATTCTAAAAACAAGTAATGGGTACAAGCAGGGATAAGTGTATGTATAGCTGCGTGCGCCAATGGGTCTAAGTAGCTTTGTAGCAAACGGGCATCTATGGGTTGCTGAACAAAAGAGGCTTCCACCATAGTTGCTAAAAGTGGTGTGGACAAAGCGATAATGCTTTTCCCTATTTCTTGCAAACGTTTACTATAGTTGCCATGGGTTACGGTATAGGTGGTACCTATAAGACCTATAGGGTTATCAGCTGTTGTAGCACATAAAGCAGCTATAACAGGTTCTACTACATTGATGATAGGAATTGCCTTATTTATAAAATAGGTAGCGTTAAGGTAGCCAGCGGCAGTTGTGGCTGTATTACAAGCTATTACCAATAGCTTATACTGTTTATCCAAACAAAAATTTACTATCTGCGCTACATAACTACATAAGGAAGTGGTAGTTTGATTACCATAAGGTAAATGCCGGGTATCCGCAATATAATGCAAAGATTCCTGTGGTAATATTTTTTGAACTGCTTTAGCTATGGCTAACCCTCCTACACCGCTGTCATAAATGGCAATGGGGGCTGCTTTCCTGCAAATAGAATTAAGTAATAGCACAGTTAAAAACAGAAAATAAGCCCAATGATACGTGGGCCCACCAGGACTTGAACCTGGGACCTGCTGATTATGAGTCAGATGCTCTAACCGACTGAGCTATGGGCCCGCTATGTACCAGCTGCTAGCAGTAAACGCTACCAGTTGTAAGTAACCTAAGATAGGATGTAGCAATTTTACATTTTTTTTTCAAAAAAACTAGAGATATGGGGAGTTAATAGTTATTTTTTTCTATTTTTCTCTTGCTTAGGGATGTTTTTAGTGGGCAGGTATACCCTTTAAGTGGTAAAGGTATACCATTACACTGTTTTGAATCTTATGTATTTTGTTTTACTTTTACCTTTGTTTTTGCTTATTTTTTAGCTTTGCATTATGACTATTTTGCTGTTTGTATTTTATATAGGGCGTAGATTTGTAGGGGAGCGTTTGTTGTGGATAGGCAGGGTGATTCCGCTATGCTTTGGCGGGTTGTTAGGTCTGTCTGCTTCTTGTAGTAAGCCAGAAGAGGCGTGTGAACATGCTCCTCATCCCATATGGTGTTACTTTAACAATTCAGAAGACAACATCCCTAAGGATAAGTGTCTCATTACAAAATTGGGTGATAAGGTCATCCGTTTTCATATTACGGCTGGTCAGTCTTATTTGAATCCAGGGAGTGCTTTAACCCATAAGGTAAATACCGACAATATAGTAGAAATAAAATTGTCTGATACAACGCAAGAAAATAGAGATGACGAGAAAAACTTAATCATAATGCCTCATGCCTATGGCTATGTTACAGAAAAAGATTTCTCAAATACGATGCGTGCTGGCATAACGTATAATTTTAATAAAAAAGAAAAAAACTTGGGACTACCGGCTGTATTTTTACAGGATTTAGAGAAACAAGGTTGCAAAGATGCCGTTGTTATTATTGGTACAGGATTTCAAAGGATGCTAGGGGTTAGTGAGGAATTAGAAAAGAAGCTTAAGGAAAAAGAAAGCAAGGGTGAGCTTACCTGCTTCATACATTCTTCCTATTATGCAGTAGAGGAACACAATACAGCTACGAAAGCTGGAAAAAAGGTATTTACATTTATTCACCTTGGGCCTTAGCTAACGGTCTGTTTAAAACTGGGTAATATATATATAAGCCTGATAGACTATATTCTATTTAATTAGTCCAATTATGGAAAAAAATAAGTTTAATTTTTTTTATAAAAACTATATGATGGTGATGGGGCCGCTTGCAAACTTAATGTTTTACTTGCAGGCTTATAAGATTTTTACTACCAAACAAGCAACTGGTGTAGCTTTTTTTGCTTTTGTTTGGAGTTTTATTGGACTCAGTAGCTGGCTTGTATATGGCATCGTATTAAAAAGCAAAGTATTAATCTGGTCTAATATAGCTGGTGTAATCGGTACGCTATTGGTATTAGTAGGTATTTTATTATATGGATAAGTAGAATTAAATCACTGATTTACTTTGGATTCCGTATAAGTTCTGATTTTTTAACAGGATAGCCAAACTGAGCCAAGAGTAATATGTTTTTACGCCAGTTAGGGGTAACTTTAACGCGTTGCCCTAAAAAGATTTTTTTCTGGAAAAATTTCTCCAATGCTTCTCTAGCTGCTATCCCTAGCTGTTTCAATGCCGTTCCTTGGTGCCCTATTAGAATACCCTTTTGTGAGGGTCGTTCTACATGTATAACTACCTCTATGCTAATAAGCGCTTCCATCTCCTTAAAGCTATGGATCTTTACCTCTACACTATACGGTATTTCTTGGTGATAGTAGTCTAATATTTTTTTGCGTATGATTTCTTGTGCAAAAAAACGCTCTGGTCTATCTGTTAGGAAATCTTCCTGGTAATAAGGGGGGTGGTAGGGTAACCATTCCACAATTTTTTGCGTTAATTGATCGATGTTTTTATTTTGGCTGGCAGATATAGAAATAATTTCTACAGCTGGATGATGCCGTATCCAATAGGCTTTTGCTTCATCCAACTGAGTAGGTGTCAGTAAATCTATTTTATTCAATACCAATAAGGTTGGTTTGTTGCTTTTGTTTTCATAGGGCAGCGGGTTGCTTTCCAATTCCTTTGCATCCACTACCCAAAGCATGATATCCGCACCTGCGTATGCAGTGTTTACGGCTTCCATCATAGCGGTTTGTAGGGGGTAAGCGGGTGTAATAATGCCTGGTGTATCCATATAAATAATCTGGAAATGTGTTCCAGATGACATACCGTATAGGGTATGGCGGGTAGTTTGTGCTTTTGCATGGGTGATGGCCAGCTCCTCCCGGATCAATAGATTCATTAAAGTAGATTTCCCTGCGTTGGGCTTACCAATAATAGCTACAAACCCAGCTTTATAGTTGTTCATGGATTATAATTTAAATGAACCCTGTGTGTTCCCATTGAGGCTATTAAGTGGTACCTGTCCATGTAATTTCCCCTTAAAGGTTGAAATAAATAGATAAGTATACAAAAAAAATTTATCTCGAGCGTTATAGGTATAAACGCCACGTAAGCCTTTTATTTTAGTACCCTTCGTTTAAGGGAATCTTGTATTGTGGGAATAGGGGAATAGTTGCAAAGTTTCTTATAATATGCTTATATTTGTTAGAGGGGCATTGGATCAGTAGGGAGGATCAGTAGGGAACTACGGAACAATAGTTCTTAATAGGAAATTACAGGGCAGTAGTTCTCAGTAGGGAACTACGGAACAATAGTTCTTAATAGGAAATTACAGGGCAGTAGTTCTCAGTAGGGAACTACGAAACAATAGTTCTTAATAGTATCACACCGCGGGGTGGAGCAGTTGGTAGCTCGTCGGGCTCATAACCCGAAGGTCATAGGTTCGAGTCCTATCCCCGCAACGCTATTTTCTTCCACAACGCTACGCTTTCCTCCTAGTGCGTTTTTCTAGGGAGAAAGTGTGGGTATCGGTTACTGCAGAAAAATCTGCCATGTCTTTAACGAAGCAGCGTCAGTCCATTATTATAGCAAATGCCGTTATACATTTTGATAATGCGCTATATGGCTATATGGTTCCTATGCTAGCTCCCCTTTTTTTTCCGGAAAAGGAAACAACCCTACAACTTATATTAGGTTATAGTATTCTTATAACTGCTTGTATAGCTAAGCCTTTGGGAGGGTTCCTTTTTTGCCTATTTACAGCATACGTAGCAGAAAAACGTTTACTTTGTTATATTCTTTTAGGGGCCAGTATATGTCAACTGTTTATGGGCTGTTTGCCTATTTATAGTGCCCTTCCTTGGTGGGGAAGTCTTGGGTTATTGGTTGCTAGATTTTGTATGGAAATTTGTGCAGCAGGGGAGTACCATATAGCACGTTTGTATTTAATGCAACAGACAGATTGTAGACAGGCTAAGTTATTTTCAGCACGTTATGAAAGGGCAACAATGGTAGGTATTACTTTTGCAAGCCTGGTAGCAACTGTATTAATTGGGAGGAACCCTATCCTGTTTTATTGGCGTTTGCCTTTTATTATAGCAGGGTTAATCACATTGTTAAACTTAATTTTTTTTAGATGGGGGCATTCTTCCTTTCTCCAACTAGATAGGGGAATGGGGGTTCGCCCCAGTTTTGCTTCTCTCTGGGAGCAGCTCTGGCAAGGGCGCAATGCGATCATCCCTATTGCAGTTGTAATGGGCTTTGGTTACCTCACGTATGCTGTTCCTTTTCTTTTTATGCCCAAATTTATTCCAATGATAGCTACTATTCCCTATGTACATATGATGCAACATACTACGCTGTTTATGTTGGTGGATATTGTGTTATTGGGATGGGTAGGAGTGGTAGGTCCAAAGTTTACCCCCCGCTTGCTTATGCTAGGGGCAAGTAGCATGGTAGCGTTGTCCATTATTCCCATTTTTATGGGATTGCAGGAAGCCTCTATGGGATTTGTTATTTTTGCTCGTTTTTGGTTAGTTGCTTGGGGCGTAATTTTTAGCTGTTTTATAACTGTTTGGTGTAAAGAGCAAACCCATAGCACCAATCCCTATTGCGTCGTAGGTTTTGCTACCGTATTAGGTACAGGTCTGCTTGGGAAACCTACTGCTGCCATTTGCTGGGTTTTATACCGTACGTATGGTAGTCCTTTTGCACCTGCTTGCTATATTGCATTATTTGCTAGCATTACTGTAGTAACCCTTGTAAAAACAGGAAAAAAATAGTACCTGTTCAGCACTGTGACAGGAATCTGCTTTTCAGCATACTTTTAGGTCGGATTTCTAGCGTAAAAGTTCAAGTTTTATAATGAATTTCCTTAAAAAACTAGACACCAGCTATTCTATATTTATGTATAAAAATTGTTGCAAAACGCGTTTTATGCCATAGTGCTGAACAGAGACAAAAAATAAGCTTGATTAGGATGTTTATACCCTGGCTTTGTAAAAAGATAAGCTAGTTAATCTGTTCTATAGCCTTTTGCACTGCCTGTATATCCACATGGTCCCCCCAATGTTTTTCCAAATGCATGAAGGTTATTTTATCTTTATTAATTAAATAAATAGCTCCCAGTAACCTCGCTTCACCTTTTAGATTCCCTTTTATGCTAGCTCCCTGGTGTTTGTTTACATAAGTAGACCAGCGTAGGAATCCCATCCACAAAGGCATCCATCGTTGCTTAGGGCCAAAGAAATGTTTATTTGGATCGTAATAAATATCCCCTTTAAGATAGGGTCGAAAGGCATCTATATCTATTATTTCATGGGTTATACCAATGAGGCGGATGCCCCTTTGGTTGAGCTGGTCAGCAAGACTGCTAAGCCTACTAGCTTCATGGCGGCAAAATTTGCAGCCTACACGCCGGATGGCCATCACGACTACCGGTGAAGCATTAAAAATCTCTGCAGCCTTTATAGCTGTATAGGCAGCTGAATTTTCAGATGAATCAATATAGTACAGTTTACCTTGTTGCAAGTAAGGTAGGGTAGGTTCCTGATGACCAAGCGTATAAGTAGTGGGTAGATTGGCATAGGTAATGGTAGCTAGCGCAGCTATTGTTAAAATTTTTCCGATCATGAAGTAGGTTTTTTTTATAAAGCATCCCTGCATTGTACAATTATAATAAATTATTTATTCCGTGCAACAAATTAAAGATATTGCGATTCAATTCCTGCATTTGTTTTACCATTTCATTTATTTCTTTTGGTATCTCTTGTGTTTGGGCCTTTACTTCTTTTTCTTGCTCTATTTCTTTTAAGTCTGCTTTTAGATCCTTTTGGATTAACGTTGCTTGTGCTTGAATATCTTGTAAGATTTTAACTTTTTCTTTTGTCTCTGTTTTTATATTGTGTTTTTCTTTTCTAGGCGATTGCTTTTCTGTTATATCCAGAACGTTTAATTTTAATCTTGTTATTTTACTTGCATATGTATTATAATTTTTGTTATATAGTTTTTCTACTTTTTTTTTATAGCGGTGTACTTGTTCTTGTGAAAGTTTATCTTCCAAATCGTTTGATGCTTTTTTTTGTATTACTTTTGTTTCACTTTTACTTTTCTCTTTAGATGGATCTTGCGGAACTTCTTCTGAACCAATGGAAGGTGTTGCTCTAGGTAGCTTTTTTTGCTCGCAATTTATTTTCTCATTATCCTTTTCGTTATTATTTTCTTTTTCAGATTGATCTGGATGAGCTATTTCTAATGGTAGTTTATGCTTGTCAAGTCGATCCTCATGGGATTGTTTAGCTTTTTGAGCAGGAACCTTATGAACAAGAGGGGGGCTATTTTCAGATAGGGTTATGGTATGTTTCTTACACGCTGGTACCAATGTAAAAAAATACAATAAAAATAAACCAATCCTATTGTTTGCTATATTACGTATCATTTTTTTGTTTTTTTATTTGTGTTAAGTATATCGAGTTTTTTATAAATAAAGTCCAGTGGCCTATAACTTTTTATATTACTCTCCTTAGTATTGATTAACTAAATTAGCATAAAGAAATATAATCACGGTATAGGTTTTGTAGAGAACAGAATAAAAGCTTTAAAAATTTTTTACTGAACCTGGGTTGCACAATTTTGGTTGTATTTTCGATAGCATTTCATGTATATACGGTTTCAGTTGAATTAAGTACTGCTTGTGCTTTTTATCATCTGATTCGCGCGCTGTAGCAGCTTCTATTTTCTGTTTTATTTCTCCTAGTAATCTACCTATGTCTTCTTTTGCTTCTTTAGGAAAGCAATGATGGAATAGTTTAGTAGACATCTTGTGTATTACAGTTGATACTTCTTTAAATAATTTGACTAATGCTATTTTTGCATAGTGTATTTGGTTAGCATCTGATGGATTTTTTTCTGCCTGTTCGAATGCGGTTTGTACCTCGGCTATTATCTCTTGTAAACCTACTGCTGCCTTAGAGGCTGCGCTTAATAGGTCCCCATATTGGTAAACAGTTATACCTGCACCGAGGCAAGCACTCGATCCGATCCATGCTATTTTGTAAATAGCTATGTTGTTAAAGCTTGCTGTTGGGTTTAGTGCTACTTGGGAAATAGAAGGCATCGTGTTAGGATAGCTTGATGTGGATGGCTCTACTTGAAAAATAGTAGGTACCCTGTCGTTTATTAGGCTTGTTGCTGTTGCCTCTGGGAAAAAGAGCATAGGAATTGGGTCATCATAACTGGATGGTATAGTTGGCCCTGTGGAGAAGTTATAGTAATAATTATAACCCCATAGTAAAAATGGCGGCAAGTAGGACAAAGTGGCAACCATGCCCATCTTTAGGAGTGTATTCCATTTTATTTTTTGAGAAACGATTTTTTGTACATTAGTAAAATAATCCGTTATACGCCCCATATCATCTAGTAATTCCTTTTCTAGGGTTAGAGATTCTCCCATCAAAGAACCCCTATTAGTTAGCTGATTTTCTTTATTGTTTCCACTGCTTATAGTAGAGGTCCCTGTTTCCTGTCCATAGTTTTCGTTGCTATGCATTTGTATAGGTGCTCTGTGGCAACCCCATGCAAATAAAACCGCTATAATTTGTATAATACAAGTTTTGTATTTGTTACTGTACATAAATCATAAATTAGGTTACATAATGTTCTTTTCCTTTTAGCCCAAACATAGTTTTTATAAAACATCTGTACTCATCACACTTCTCTACTTGACGTTTAAATTCCCCTTCCTGTAACATTTCAGAGATTGATTGCAGCGATTCTTTTAATTTCTCTAATAGGTTCTCTAACTCTGCTAGAGCATGAGGAAAAAACAGGAGGAGGGATTCATCTCTCTCTGCAGCTAGATCATACGTATTGCAAAACAATTTTTTCATTTGTTCTCTTGCGGGTTTGGCATGCCGTTCTATGAAGTCAAAATCGAAAGAATAACTTTCTTTATTTTTTTTGGATAGTTCGTAAGCATGGTTCAATGCTTCTTCTGCTTTTTCTTTTTCTTTCATTAACGCTTTGCGAGAGAGACGTGGTTTTTGTGTATTTCCCATTCTATTCCATTGCGTCATGCCTAGCACTGCTATAAGTGAAAAGCTACCTGTAAGCAAGGTAGCTGGCAACGCAGTTGACATACTATACGCTATATAAGGTTCAGCTACTCCCAAGCTATGGCTTAAATAGGAACTAGCTACATTACTAAGGAAGGTTATACTTGCTGCACCCCCTCCCAATAGCGCTACACCAAGTAAGTCGTATTTGGATGATCCCTCTATATGCATTATCCTTTTACATTTTTGTAAAAATCGGTTTTCTTGTGCAGGCATTAAAGGTCTTAAGAGAAGGAGTGTATCTATGATTTCCCCTAATATTTTTACGGATTCTAATGCTTTTTTTAGAGAATCATGCGTAAGACGTGAAGCGATTTTTACTATGTTATCGGCGTTAGTTGACATGTCAATAGTGATTGTAGTATTGTTGCTACTATACAGGACCTTCATACCTGTATCCACCCGATTACAACCCCATAAAAAAATAGCAGCAATAATAACCATTAATATCCTAGCAAACTGCTTGCAAAAAATCTGGTAATACTTGTTGCAGTAACAATACATAAAATTCAATATAAAATAATTAATATATGGTTAGCTTTATAAAAAGATAATAGCATACCTAAACAATAAAATGGACAATATATGCTGCTACTTTCTTCCCTCTACCTAACTTTTATTGTAAAGAATTGTTCGCATAAAAACAAGTGTGCGAAGCGGTCGTGTAAGCTACTGTATAAGAAATGTATAAATTAATTTAAACATAATCAGTTGTAAATAATAATTTATGCTGCTTGTTAAAAAAAAAGAATTTTTGCTTTTTTTAGCAGTTCTTTTACAGTTCAATTTACTTCAGTAGGCCGTTGCGCTTTATGGGACTATAAACTCTTTCATGCATGTGCCTATACAACGCATCAAAAGGTTTTTTTTAAATCTTATTGAGAAACAGAAAGTGAAGCTTGGATTTTTTCTGTAATAAAGCGTACGCCATTTGGTATACCCCTTCTTGCAGAAGCTATTTTTCTATTATTTGTATCAGGAATAGGTTGGATAATAAGCCATAGGGAACAGCCACCGCCTTAAGCAGTACAATTAGGCTGCTGGTTTCAAGAGCCGGTTGTTTTATTAGAAGGCTATTCCCTCCTGTTACAGAACGATGCAACCCAAACAGTAAAGGATAGCTGCTATAGCCCTGAAGCATTTATACACGTTATAGAATCAATGGGGAAGATTTGCTTTTTTGACCATTGCCTTAATTACCTTTTGCTATGCGCATTATCCCTGCCACTTTTTTAGTTTCCTCTTTATGCTTTTCAAGCGCTTCATTCCCATTTATAGCCATAGCTTTTTTCTTCAAACTAGGATGGGTTATGGCCCTTATTAGGATTATCCGCATAGCTAATTGCGCTGTTGCATCCATATATGGTAGTATAACAGAGCAGATGAATAGGGCACTAAGAGGAATCATTTCTAAAATTTTTATAAATGTTGCACTTCTGTTTAATGGATAAGGCAATCTCAAACCTTTTTATTTCCTATTTTTTATCTGGGACCTGAATGGCGTTTAACGCTACTATCTGTGAGGATAGGAATGATTGGATAGCCTATCAGTAGATATAGTTATGCTTTGTTTTATTGTGTATTACAAAAGAAAAAATAGGGTTATTTGGTAGGCATGTGGCTATTGCTATTGGTATAGCACTATACTTGCTACTTTTGATTCAGTAAAAAAAATAGTAGGAAAAGCTTAATAGGCTTGTGCAAAGATTACACGCTTTGGGGAAGGCCTTCCTGTATAAATACACTTTCCTGCTTCTGCTGCCCTGTCAAGCGGTATGCAACGAATCGTAGCCTTTGTTTCTGCTTTGATTGTTGCTTCTGTTTCGCTTGTTCCATCCCAATGGGCGAGCAGCAACCCGCCTTTGCTGGCGATAAGCTGTTTGAAAGTAGCGTAATCATCTACCAAATGTATATGCTGCTGCTGAAAAGCAAGGGCACGTTGATAGATATGCTCTTGAATGGATGACAGCCAATCCATAACTTGTGGAACCACATCTGCTATAGCAACGCTAACTTTCTCTTTGCTATCCCTTCGTGCCAGCTCTGCACGGTTATGGTGCAAATCTTTAGGACCTATTACAATACGAATAGGAATGCCCTGCTGTTCATATTCAAAGAATTTATACCCAGGCTTGTAAAGATCATTGTCATCTAATTTTACGCGGATAGCTTCTGCCTTCAACACTGCTTGCAAATGGACCAACTGGTTAACCACTTCTATGCGTTCGGTAGCTGTTCTATAAACCGGTATAAGCACCACTTGTATGGGTGCAATTTTAGGCGGTAGTACCAACCCGTTGTCATCGGCATGCATCATGACCAAGGCACCCATAAGACGCGTAGTGGTACCCCAGGAGCTCCCCCATGCATACTCCCGTATCCCTGCCTGGTTGGTAAAGGTTACGCCAAAAGCACGCGAGAAACGTTGCCCTAAGTAATGAGCAGTGGCTGCTTGAAGCGCTTTGCCGTCTTGTAGCAGTAATTCAATGGTATACGTTTTTTCCGCACCGGCAAAGCGTTCATGATCTGTTTTGAGTCCTTTTATGACAGGCATAGCCATGTAATCTCTTATAATGCGCTCATAAAGCGTTAACATCTGTAAGGTTTCTGCTTCTGCTTCTGCTTGCGTAGCATGTGCTGTATGCCCTTCTTGCCATAAAAATTCAGTAGTACGTAAAAAAAGCCGCGTGCGCATTTCCCAACGTACTACATTACACCACTGATTTAGTAAAATAGGAAGATCTCTATAGGATTGAATCCACTGTTTATAGGTGTGCCATATAATGGTCTCTGAAGTTGGCCGTACGATTAGCTCTTCCTCTAATTGAGCAGCAGGATCTACTACTAGAGCACCATTATCCATTTTTAAACGGTAATGTGTTACAATTGCACATTCTTTAGCGAACCCTTCTACATGGGCCGCTTCTTTATGGAGATAAGACTTGGGAATCAGTAAAGGAAAATAAGCATTCATATGGCCTGTTTCCTTAAAAGCATGATCAAAAATAGCTTGTAACCGCTCCCAAATGGCATACCCATAGGGTTTGATGATCATACAGCCTCGGACAGGCGCATTTTCTGCCAACCCCGCACGTACAATTAATGCATTATACCAAGCAGAAAAATCATGCGACCGAGTCGGAAAGGCAGGGGCGGACATAATGGTATATTTTAATGTATCTGCTTAAAAAACCTATTCCAACGTATCCCATGCCAAAACCCTTTAGAACTACTGGAAGAAAGTAGCACTATAATGGCCTTCCCTACAATGTAGTCTTCTGGAACAAATCCAATAAAACGGCCATCACAAGAATTATCCCGGTTGTCTCCCATAACAAAATAATAATCCTTACAAAAAGTATATGCTGATACAGCTTTCCCATCTATCCAACAGGATCCTTCCGTAAACTGGACGGACTTTTTGCCTTCAAATCTTTCTATGGTTTGACCATATAATATACTATTTTCCTCATTCATTGGAACAGTCATGCCTTTTTTAGGAATGGTAAGCGGACCAAAATTATCTTTACTCCAACTAAAAGCAGCATGAAAAGGGTAAATAGCAGATTGAAAAATGCCTCTGATGTCCTCTACAGGATCAATAGCATGTATATAAGCAGGCAGTATGGCTATCAGCTGTTTCACCTTTTCTGGCGTAGTATGTATGGCATAGCCTGTTTGCCCAAACATAGTATCAGCTTTGTACCGTTTAATGCCATTTTTCTCAAAAAAGACATCCGTTAAATGGCGTTTGGTTTGTACAAAATAACGATACTGCTCACCAGAGGTAACACGTAAAGTTCCATTGATGTAGAGTTTCTTATGGACTATATGTAGCAGATCTCCTGGAATGGCTACACAACGTTTAATCCAATAATCTCGTAAATCAGGTGGCTCTGGACCTATAGGTTGATTAAAAACAATAACATCATTGCGTTGTACCTTACTTATCCCAGGTAAACGATAGGAAGGTAATTGTAGCCAATCGCTATAAGCCTTTATTTTTTTGCCTGCTGCATTTAAAAAAGGCAATGTTTGATGGGTAAGCGGCAGCTGTAGGGGTGTGGTAGGCGTACGTGCACCATAATGCAATTTGCTGACTAAAATAAAATCCCCTGTTAGGAGTGTTGGTTCCATAGATTCAGAAGGTATTACATATAAACCCATGAGCACCCAGCGGATCAGTGTGGCGGCTATAATGGCTAAAGAAAGGGAGCTAACCCACTCTCGAAGCGTATGCAATACTGCTTTTTTATTCTTTTTTTGTTTTTTACCTAAAAAAACATTACCCATTTTTTCTCCTTTTGTCCTCGTCCTAAATAAAACACTGCTGTTGCGTACTATAAATCCAGCTGCCCCTACCATCCCTTGTTCCCTTTGAAACAGCTAACAGATAAATGGCTTTGTATGCAAAGGGAAAGCTTGCCTATAAAAGTTATAGCTCCTCAATTTAGATAAAAAATGGCAACTATTTATAGTACAGTACTAAAAAATGATGCTATTTTATAGGGAAATGCAATAAGTAGCAAGCTGTATGGCATTTTCTACGCCTAAAAATAATTTGTAAATTGAGTCTACGTGTAGGGTGCGTAAAACAAAAAGGAACAAGGGTTTAGGTATAGCATTGCCGTAGGTTGTCTATATCATAATTTACAGTTATAAGGTTGGGAGTCGAGTTATATGAAATTCAAAAGCCATACAGTGCAATATACCTGGTTATACAGTTGGGTTTTATGGATGGGAACAGCGGTATGCTATGCACAAAAAGAAGAAAATGAGCTTAAGGAGGCTCAATTTGTTATTGAGAAGCATAAAAAAAACAAAATAGAGTCAGTACCAAAATTATTTTTTAAGGCCCCTACGCAGACAGTTAAAAGCGAACAGCAGTCGTTGGCAATGCTGCAAGCGCTGGCTCCCTACGTTTTTCCGCTGGATCCCGTAGCCGAGGTCCTCTCTCCTTTCCCATTGAAGCAGGCGCCGCTTACGCTTTCCTTCCCTTCCTATTTAAATTTAGGACTTTTAAACATGGTTTTTCTTTTTATGGAGCTTACCTACTATCCTTCTTTCCTGCGTAGGCAAGGGAAAGGGGTGGGGTATCTACATGCAACCTATGCTCCTTTTTATTGGCACAGGAGTTGGAAAAGCCCAATGGTTGCTGTGGAAGGTCAAGGAAAGTTTACGATCGGAGCATGGCTATTTTATCCAGCGCTCCAGTATCAGTATGAGACCTATCGATTCCTACCGGAAACAAACTCCTCTTATCCTAGTATGAAGCGCGGCATACAGCAAATAGCAGGGACCCTGCGCTTGCAGCATGCCCATGCATCAGCTGCCCATACGGTGCAAATAGCGTATGACTGGCTTGCTTGCCAAAATAAAAAAAATAAAAAAATCAGCGAAAAATGCTTGATAGCGCAATATAAAGGGATCAAACGGTTGGAGAGCTATGCCTTACATGTAAAAGTGTATGGCAATTTAGCAGGGCACCATTCGGCTGCTACTGCGCAGCCACTACGCGGAATCCTATCCCTTAAGCCAGGTATTACAGTTGATTTTCCGCAAGCAGTGCAATTAAAGACTAGCATAAAGGGTTCCTATCACAATGCGCCCATTGCCAATGGGGACGTGCATTGGCAGCTGTACCCTACGGTTCTACTGAAACATGCCGCTATATCCTGGCTAAATCCTTATATCACTATACAAGGACTAGGGATAGGGAATGCGGTTCAGCCGTTACATCTACGAGATATCGTGATAAAAGATCCCTTTATAACGGATGCGTATACTTTAAAGCATTACAGTAAAGGGTTCCATTTCCAGCTAGGTAGCAGAGGAGAGCTGTTGGCTATGCGGACGTTGTCCTATCATATTTATATGGCTTATAGTCACTTTAATAATTTACCTGAAAAAAGAAAAGCAAGCGCCAATCAATCTCACTTATACGCACTATATTATAAGGATGAGCTTCAGAAGCTATGGAATCCTACCGCAATACTATATTATAATGATCCTAGATTAAACATACATATGACTTTAAAGCTACAGGGTTGGCTAGGTAAGGAAGAGGTAGCAACAGGCTACTTGCTCAATAAACCCAATAGGAAGGTAAAATTTACTACAGCTTATCAAGTAGCTCCCAAATGTCTTTTAACAGCTGTTGCCTCTCTATATGGCATGCCCCCTTTGCGTGCGGAAGGAGATAGTGGGGCAGTGAGTAGGGAGCCGAAGGTGGGTTTTGAGGGGGGACTAAGTGGTAGCTATGCGTTTGATGCTAGATCTTACGTATACTTAACGGTAAAGTATGCTAGATACCCCTATAAGTTCGCCCATTATACGGGAAGGGGGTATGAGGGTAGCCCGTTCAGTATGTCACTTGGTGTTATATATGAGTGGTAATTTTTGTAGTATGCTTCATATAATTATAGAATTACAAGAAAAAATAAAGAAGACGGAATTAAATAGTTCCGCTGCTCTAGAAGATTTCCGGCGTGATTTCATCAGTAAAAAGGGGAAGCTAGCTGCTTTATTTGAGGCATTTAAAACCTTATCCACTTTAGAGAAAAAGCAGATAGGGCCTGCACTCAATGCGCTTAAGCAAGCAGCAGAAAAAAAATTTAAAGAAGCCAGCAAACAATGGCAGCAAAGCACTCCTCAAACAGCTGGTGGCCAACCAGTAGATGTAACGCTTCCAGCTATTGGTCCTCCTTTAGGTAGCTTGCATCCTGTGCGCATTGTACAAAATAAAATTATTGCCCTATTTGAACAGATGGGTTTTAACCTTACAGAAGGACTAGAGATTGTAGATGACTGGCATAATTTTGCTGCTCTAAACTTTCCTGAAAATCATCCCGCTAGAGCCATGCAAGATACCTTCTTTCTACAACGGCATCCAGACCGTTTGTTACGTACCCATACTACTTCTGTACAGATCGCTGCTTGTACGGCACAATCCCCCCCCATCCGATCCATTACAGCAGGACGTGTTTTTAGGAATGAAGCCATATCGGCACGATCGCATTGCTTTTTTCATCAGGTAGATGGCATGTTTATAGATACCCATGTTACCTTTAGTGATTTACAGGCAACCATTCGCCACTTGGTAAGCGCGTTATTTGGCACTGCTACCCCTGTTCGTTTCAGGGCTTCCTATTTTCCCTTTACAAAGCCAAGTATAGAGGTAGATATAGGCTGTATATTGTGCCAAGGAAAAGGATGTACAGTCTGCAAGCAGAGCGGCTGGGTAGAAATATTAGGGGCAGGTATGATAGATCCTACTGTATTGATGAATTGCCGTATTGATACCGCCAAGCAAAGTGGATTTGCATTCGGCATGGGTATGGAACGGATTGCTATGTTGCTTTATAAAATTGAGGATGTACGGCTTTTTTCGGAGCATGATCTTATGTTTTTGCGTCAATTTACAGCTTGTGCAGATCTATAAGGTGGCTTTTTTGTTTTTAAGGAATGTAATAATTTCCTGATCATTCATTGTATATGCATAATAAAGGGGGGTGTAGCCATGGATATCTTTGCAATTTTTGGTTGCTCCCTCCTTTAAAAGTACGTTAATGACCTTTATATATGCTTCTTTTTCTTTTTTATACGTTTTTTTACACGCTTCGTTTACTGCAAAATGTAAAGCGGTCCATCCGTTGTATCCTGCTGCATTTATATCGATACCACCTCGGAGTAGCTTTTCTATAATAGCTATACGATCTTGCGTAGCTTTTTCATTACCCATAGTGGATTTTGTATCCCCACATGCCCAATGCAAGAGCGTATTGCCATCTTTATCTGGTTCAGTAAGATCTTGCTTTGCTTTTAAGCATGTATTGAACTTATTGATATTCCCTTCTTTTACAGCTTCTTTTAATGTTAGTCGTGTGAAGTCTGTAGCATTGGTTTGTTGACAGCTGCCAGCTTGCATCCAACAGCATACCATAACCAGCAGCAGCGGCCTTTTGACCATTTGAATAAGCAAACAAATAGTATATAACAAACGCCTACGCATATCAATCATCTGCTATAAGTGTTAACTTCCTATATTTATTACTTGAATATCAAATATTAAAACAGTGTTAGGTGGAATATGGCTATTTCCTTTTTCCCCATAAGCAAGCGCAGAAGGTATAAAAAAACGTGCCTTTTCATTTTTCTTTAGTAACGGTAATCCTTTGTCCCATCCTGCTATAACTTCACCATTTCCTACTAGAAACTTAAAAGGCTTATAGTCTCTTGTAGCATTATACAAGTTGTGCGCTTTAGCAACTTCCGCTATACTGGTATCAAAGACAGTACCATCCAGGAACTTACCTATATAGTGTACTGCTACTGTTTCATTTTGTACAACTGGTGCATCTTGTGAAGGTTGATCAATAGTATAGAAAAGACCAGCATCAGTTGTTTCAGCTGGTATGTTGTGTTCTTTTAAATAATCTATGATCAACTTTTTATCTTTTTCCAATTGCGCAGCACGATCTTCTGCTTTCTTTCTTACCATTTCCATACGCGCTGCGTCTGTCATAATCTTATTTACTGTAATATCTACCATTAACTTATCGTCCGCTTTAAGCTGGAAAATCTTTAACAAAGCTTCTACCGATAGTGGGTCAACATCCGCCAACATATGTTGTGGCGTGCATTTAAAAATCATGCGCTGTTTTTCTTCAACCATGCCAATCACCTCAATCAATTGCTTATACGGCTTAACTAGGTTATCATTAAACTGCCATAAGATATTGGATTCATTGGCTATTGTAGTTGCCCCATTAGCTTGTTGCGCTTGTGCTGCCTGTTTCTTTTTATCTGCTATTTTTTTTATTTCAAAAGAAAATATTACCCACTCTCCATGCTGTATCTTTCTTCCATTACCCGGCATCATTCGTTTATAGGAAATACCAGATGATAGCTGCATAAAAGGGTAACCATACTGATGGTGTTGGTGGTTGTACCAAACCAGCCCCAAGCTAGCTGCTAAAAATAAAAATAGTATACTAGTTCTACCTTTCATTACAGAATAATTTATAACTCATACTGTATGATTAAGCATGAATTGTTTTAACCCTTGCTCAAATTGATCTATTGTTTCAGTTAAACTTAAGTTAGAAATGCCTCCTGCTGCATTTCTATGCCCCCCTCCATTAAAGTATTGTTTAGCAATTGCATTAACAGGTAATTCCCCAACGGAGCGTAAAGAAATAGAAACCATATCTTCCTTCTCTTGTAAAACCGCTGCTAGTGCGATTCCTTGCAGGCTAAGGGCATGGAATATCAACCCATCCGTGTCTCCCTGCTTGAGATGGTATCTTTTACAATCTTCCTTTTGGATAACAAAATAGGCTGTATGCAAGTCTGGTAATACTATCAGACGCTGGTTGATTGCAAATCCAAAGAAATGCAACCTGTTGAGTGATTTATTATCATATATCAATCGCTGTACACCAAAAGTGTCTACCCCATGCTCCATTAACTCTGCTGCTATGCGATGCGTTTTAGGTGTAGTGTTAGGATTTTTAAAAGAATTAGTATCTGTAATTAAGGCAGCATACAGGCAAGTAGCTATAGAAGTGGTAAGGTTATTTTTCTGGCCTAACGATTCTATCAGTTGAAACAGCACCTCTCCACTAGCAGCAGCTTTGGGGTCCCAAAAAAAAATATCTGCAAAATCCTCTGGCTCAGTATGATGATCAATAACAACCTTAATTACACCAGGTTTTTTTAATATAAATTCTAATAGGCCCAATCGGCTGGCCGTAGAAAAATCAATACAAAAAAGCAAATCTATATCCCCTATGCGCGCTTCCAAAGCCTCTGCTGTATAGGTTTCTGCTACTACTACCTTATCTGCACCAGGCAGCCAAGATAGAAAATCAGGATAAGCGGTTGGCGCAATAACCTGTACACTATGTCCTTCTGCGCTTAAAAATAAACCCAATGCCAATGAAGTTCCCAATGCATCTGCATCAGGTCCTGTATGCATGACAATTGTAATCCGTTTGGGACTGACAAGTTGCGCTTTCAAACTAGATACATCATACATAAAATGTGATTTTATTTAAAAAATATTTTTATATTCTGCCCTTTTCTTTAAACCTACAACCTTGCCCCTGTTGCATCGTTGTAGTTATACCGTTTATCTACAATGTGGGCTAACTCTTTCATGCTTTCACTTACATAATAGCTTTCTATGCTTACATAATAGCTTTGCATGAATGATTCTGTTGGCTTATTCAGCTCATCCCCTTCCTCTGTTGACGCCATGGTCTGAGGCTGTTTATTTTCTACATGCACAATAAATACACCCTCAGCAGCCGCATCAACAATAGGTTCGCTGAGGGTGCCCGCTGTTAATCCAAAGCAACTACCTATCAAAACGTTCGCTTTATTGAGAAGCCTATCCTCATTTTTAGAAAACCGCACTCCTTTTACAGACTTTAATTCAATGGGTTGCTCCTTATACTGTGCTGCAATAGCTGGTAAGATAGCAGCTTGCGGTTGATTGCAAAGCTGCTGAAGCTGTTGCGTAAGGTTCGTTTTGATTATAGTAGCTTTTGCCTCATTGAGTACCTTAGTGCGTACATTGTAATACATAGCGTCTGAATCAAGAGAAGGTAACGTCCCTTTTTTTGTTTTCTCAGTCATAATCACCAATAAATAAACGTCCTCCAGCGTAAAAATAGGGGAAATAGCTCCTGTTTTTGATTCTGTGTATAGCCAATGTATTACTGCTTTAGCCGCTCCATAGGGACCGATCGCGCTGTCAGCCGGTGTAAGATTGGTTGCCTCTTGTACGGCTATCCCTTGTTGTTCAGCTATTGCCTTAAAGTCATTCATACTTTTTACTTTTGCAGCGAAATTTTCCACGCGCTTATATTGCTTAGCACGTGCCCGCTTAGAGATAGCTTGTTTTTTTTCGATGACAGCTATTTGATAGGTAGCGTTCCCCCCTTGATTGGCAGTTACTGCTACCACTTTATATAATCTGTGAAAGCCTTCTTGTACCACAGGTCCTACCACCATACCCCTTTGCAGCGTATGTTTAATGCTAGCGAATGCCTCCGGTAGTGCATCTCTGCTGCATTCTAAACGCGTATGGGTAGGATGCCCATCTGTATTTTTTTGCGCAAAATAGTAAGGGTCGCTGGCAGAAGAAAATTGGGCGGTAAGTCTATCTAATGCCTTTTGAAAATGAACGTTATCTTTTTCATCTGGCTGGATGGGGAAAGCAATATATTGTATGTTGATGCTGTCTGAATTTTTTGAATACTGTGCCTTATGCCGCAGTACATATTCCTGTAATGATTCTGTTGTAAGCGTAACAAGATCATCGCTAATGGAAGTAAAAGGAATATAAAGGTATGTTACATCGCACAGCATTTCCCTATATTTTGCTTTGTGTGTCTTTTCTAGGGAAGTAGTAAAGTTACTTTGTACCATCAACTTATTCAGTTGGTTGACAGCTTTTTTGAAGGAAAAACCATGGCCTATTTGACGCAATATCTTTTCCCCATCCTTGCTGCGTTCTATATCATTTAACCACGTCAGCCATTGCTGTTGGTCAAAAGGACTTTCTTTAATCTCTTCCTTTATCAAATCAATCCATTCATCCATACTTAATGCATCTGTACCCATCGAGAGATTCAATCGCTTAAGCTCCTTTTCATAGAGCTCCTTCCTTATAAGTTCTTCCCAAACAGATTGCTTGGCATCCATTTGCGCTTTCTCGGTTGGTTTTGTATGCTGCGCTTTAAGTTTATTTTTAATCCCGTTGTGGTAATCCTTTATGCTTATGGGTATACCCTCTACATATCCAACCGCTTCTACGTCCTTGTGGAAGCAAGGGAAGGAAAAATACTGCCCCATATCACTTATCCCCTGCAATAATAACGGTATACAACAGCCGATCACTATAACAATACAAGCACTACCTGCCTTTTTTCTAATGTTTTCCAGTAATGTCATTTAAAAATGAGAATTGAAAACCATATTATTTTTATTGTTTCCCTCCCCTCGTTAAGGGGAACATACCATACGTGGAATATGTACGAATATAGTCCCTAATTGAATAGAATCAAAATAATTTGCCTGGCTATCCTTTTAAAAGTCCTTTACGCTGTAACAGTGTTGTAAAAAGCTTAACCTCATTGTCTCCACGAAAAATCTTAAAGGGGAGACAAAAAAACTGTGCCTTAGATAGGATAAGTAAAAAATAAGCTTTTTTTTTATAAGCTTTTGTAATGTTTATCCAGGGAAAAGGAATAGCCTGCCGGGAATTGACTTGCATAATCAAATATTGGTTATTGATTTCGTAAATAACGCGCTCAAATATAAGCCGGTTTTCTTCCAACTGTGTAAACCCATAGAATTGAATCAACCAAAAAAGTAGATACCCAATAAAAAATAGCATACTACCTACTATAAACCAAATGGTTTTTATAAAAAAGGTAGCACTTATTCCCAATAGGAGCAGCAAGAAAATCCACCAATGTAACCGCAATATATTTTGCATGCCTAGTTTTATATATAGCCCGCTCGGCATTTTGTATTTTTTTGTTCTAATAATCATATGTAAGTAAAACCCAATAATGTACATTTAAAAAGCAGCTTTCCTGCTAAAGCAATGGCAGGCCATTGCTTTAGCCTATTCTTTTTATTAAAAGATCTTGTCAATATAATGATTTTAAGCTAGATATATCCTTTAGGGGATATCTTCTTTTTTTCTTAATTTCGAGAGTATGTGGCATACTGTTAGCTATTTACATTTAAAACGTAGAGAGAATTTTTCATTCTATAAAATATATGGCGTCTGTACTTATTCAAGTTATTCAATTTTTAGCTGGTTTATCACTTATCGTAGGGATCCATGAGCTAGGGCATTTATTTTTTGCTAAACTATTTAAAATGCGTGTAAATAGCTATATAATTGGGTTCCCTCCCAAAATTTTTAAAATACGGTATGGTGAAACAGAGTATGCAATCGGCTCCATTCCATTGGGGGGTGCGGTGCATATTGCGGGTATGCTAGACGAATCTTGCCCTTCAACTCCTGCAGCTGACCTCCCCCAACCGTGGGAGTTTCGGTCCAAACCAGCCTGGCAACGCTTGATCGTTATATTAGGGGGTATTATTTTTAATCTGCTTAGTAGCTTACTGATTTATATAGGCTTATGCTATGCAATGGGTTATCATTTCCTCTCTAAAGACAGTGTCAATCAATACGGTATAATGCCTAATGCTGTGGGCGTACAGATGGGATTCAAGCCAGGCGATAAGGTTATAAAGATCAATGGAAAAGATTTTGAGAACTTTCATGACATTTATACGGCAGCTATTTCATTGCATGCTTCAAGTTACTATACGGTCTGTAGAGCAGGCCAAACCTTAGAGTTGCCCATTATACCAGAGCGCTTCATGGCTTTAGCAAAGGAAGAAACGGTTGGCTTTATACGTCCTATGCAGCCTTGTATCATTGCTTCTGTTGATTCCCATAGCAGTGCCGAGCTTTCAGGTTTAATGGCAGGGGATCAGATTGTTAAGTTAGCGGATCAGGATATATTCGATTGTGCACAATTAATGGAAGTCCTTCCTTCTTTTCTGGGAAAAAGTGTTAGCATCTTGTACATGCGAAAGGGCTATCCAATGGCTACTTCACTTACCATAGATGCAAAAACAAAACGGTTAGGTATTGGTATAGCCCCTCCTGCCTTAACCTATATCAAGCAAAGCTATTCATTGCTCCAAGCCATTCCTGTTGGGCTACAGCAGGCTACTACCGTAATGCAGCAGCAGTTATGGGGAATGTGGAAAATAGTTACAGGAAAATTATCTATTAAAAAATCATTAGGGGGTCCCATTAGCCTGGCTACCATGTTTGAGCGTACATTTGTTTGGCATAGGTTTTTAACACTTGTTGCTATGCTATCCATAGTAATTGGCTTAACCAATGCCTTTCCCCTCCCTGTATTAGATGGAGGACATGCCCTGTTTATATTGTATGAGATGCTATTTAGGAAAAAAGTTCCTGATAGGGTCATCCAGCTAACCCAACAAATTGGCTGGGTACTTTTGGTTTTAATTATGTTGTATGTATGTGGGAATGATACCTATAAGTTATTTGCCTAATCAAAGCATGCCCTACTTTGGGTTGATGTGCCGACTTTGGCATGTTATTTGTTGGAAACTATAGTATATGTAATAAGATTAGGATAATAAACCGTATAAGCATCAATTATTTACAATGTATTTTAATAATACGTCATTAATCATAGATGGGGCTTTATCTGCTGCGTGGGGAGGGGATAGCCTAGGAGGCATGGTAGAGCTTATTGTATCTGATGATACGGAGCAACTAGCTGGCAAGGATACCTTGGATAAAATTCCGCTGCTTACGCCATGTCATGTAGTGCTTTTCCCTAATGTAGTAATGTCTATTACTTTAAAAGAGAGGCATTCTATACATCTACTAGAAACCGTACAGGAGCGAGATGGTTTCTTGGGGATTGTTGCGCAACAAAATACAGAAACCACTGTCGAAAATACACCCCATAGGTATGGGGTAGGTACACTAGCTAAGGTTATTAAAATCATTAACTTGCCCAATGGCAAGACCATTGTATTGGTCCATGGCAAGCAAAAATTTCAGGTTCTTAGGACCTTTGCAACGGCATCCGGATTAGAAGCTACCATTCAGCTATTAAAAGATCAGCCTTATAAAGAAGATAAAAAGGTTATTGCCCTGATGCAATCTTTGAAAGATGTAGCCATTAAAATTTTGAAGTTCCGATCTGAAGCTTTTAATGAAGCGCAGGCCATCCTAGTGAACATTAAGAATCTCGATTTTCTTACCTACTTTTTAGCTTCTAACCTTAATTCAGATATACATTATAAACAGAAATTGCTAGAATTGAATAGCAGCGTTAAGCGCGCTAATTTGCTTCTAAAACATCTTTTGAAGGAATTAGAGATCTCAGAGCTTAAGAAGGAGATTCAAGATAAGGTACATTCCGATATTAGTCAGCAACAACGTGATTACTATTTAAGGCAGCAGGTTAAGATTCTACAGGATGAGCTGGGTGAGAATGATCTTTCAGAAGAAATAGAAGTGCTGCGTGCAAAAGGTAATAAAAAGCAATGGCCTAAAGAAGTAGCTGATTTCTTTAAGAAGGAATTAGATAAAGCTGAGCGGATGAGTCAACAGAGTCCCGAGTATGTCACCAGTATCAACCACGCAGAAGTATTGGTGGAGCTGCCATGGGGTGTGTATACGAAAGATAATTTAGACATCAACAAAGCTAAAAAATTTTTTGATGCTGCGCATTATAATATAGAAAAAGTAAAGGAGCGTTTGTTGGAATTTTTAGCTATTTTAAAGCTGAAAAAAAATATGAAAGGTCCTATTTTATGTTTATGCGGTCCGCCTGGTGTAGGGAAAACTTCTTTAGGTAAATCCATTGCTAAGGCAATGGGTAGAAAGTATGCACGTATTGCGCTAGGTGGTCTCAATGATGAAGCAGAAATACGTGGCCATAGGAAGACCTATATTGGCGCTATGCCTGGAAAAATTATTTATAATATACAGCGGGTTGGTGCCTCTAATCCTGTTGTGGTATTAGATGAAATAGATAAAATAGATCGCATGCGAGGGGACCCAGCTGCTGCCTTGTTGGAGGTACTAGATCCAGAACAGAACCATACTTTTGTGGATAATTTTCTGGAAGTGCCTTATGATCTTTCTAATGTGCTATTTGTAGCAACTGCTAATACTATGGATCGTATTCCAGCTGCTTTACAAGATAGAATGGAAGTTATCGAAGTAAATGGCTATTCACTCGAAGAAAAGGTAGAGATTGCTAAACGTTATCTTCTGCCGAAACAAAGAAAAGAGCATGGTTTAAAAGCTACTGATTTATCGATACAGGATGATGCCTATGCCGCCATCATAGATGGCTATACAAGGGAATCTGGTATACGTGAATTAGCCCGGCAAATCGCTGGTGTTTGTAGGAAATTAGCAAAATCAGTTGCCCTCAAGGAACCCTATCTTAAGAAGGTAAAAAAAAGTGATATAGCTACTTTTCTTGGTCCAGTAATATTTGACAATACGGATTATCAGCATGCAAGGATTCCGGGAGTATCGGTTGGGTTGGCTTGGACGGCTTCAGGCGGTGAGATTCTCTTTATAGAGGCTGTATTAAGCAAAGGCAAAGGAAGGATTCATTTATCTGGTCAGTTAGGGGAAGTAATGAAGGAATCTGCCATGACGGCGCTTTCCTACCTAAAGGCAAATGAGCAGTATTTAGATGTATCACACGATATCTTTGAGAACTATGATTTGCATATCCATGTGCCTGCTGGCGCCATTCCCAAAGATGGCCCTTCTGCGGGAATCACACTTTTTACCTCATTGGTATCCCTTTATACGCAGAAGAAGGTAAGAGATAGTTTAGCCATGACAGGAGAAATTACGCTTCGTGGGCAAGTACTTCCAGTGGGAGGTATTAAGGAGAAAATTTTAGCAGCTAAACGCGTAGGCATAAAAGAAATTATACTGAGCAGTAAGAACAAAAAAGATGTACAGGAAATTAAAGCATCCTACCGAGAAAAGTTGATCTTCCATTATGTAGATTGGGTAGATGAAGTCTACCGTTTGGCGCTACAACCAGATAAGGCAACCGATGCAAAGCGTTGGCATGCGCCTGTAGTAGATAGCAGGCAGGAGCCAACCGTATAAAAATTAGGTAGTCATCTAGATAAGATGAAAAAAGTCTCCTTTCATACATTGGGCTGCAAGCTTAATTTTGCTGAAACGGCTACTATTAGTCGTCTATTTGGACAAAAGGGATTTGTGACGGTATCATTGGACCAGCGGCCGCATGTTTTTGTACTAAATAGCTGTTCCGTAACAGAAAATGCGGATCGGAAATGTGCAAAAGTTGTTAAGCATGCCCTAAAAATGGCCCCCTCTGCTTTTGTAATTGTTATAGGTTGTTACGCGCAGCTTCAGCCAGAAGCTATTGCACAAATACCAGGGGTAGATGCTGTTTTGGGGAGTAATGAAAAATTTAAGCTATTAGATTTACTTACTGATTTTGATAAAAAAGAGGGAAATGAAACGGCTACCATTCAGGTGGCTCCTATCCAGGAGTCGCGTACCTTTTCGCCCGCTTATTCTCTAAGTGACCGCACAAGAGCCTTTCTGAAGGTACAGGATGGCTGTAATTATAAATGTACCTTTTGTACCATACCATTGGCCAGAGGAAGCAGTAGAAGTGCGCCTATTGCAGAAGTAGTTGCGCAGGCTAGAGCCATTGCAGTAAAAGGTATAAAAGAAATTGTGCTAACGGGTGTTAATTTAGGAGATTTTGGGCTCATCGATAACAAACGAACCGCCCATTTTCTGGAACTTATACAAGCATTAGAGGCTGTGGAAGGTATCGAACGGTTTCGTATTTCTTCTATTGAGCCCAATTTATTAAACAAAGCAATCATAACCTTTGTAGCGCAATCCAAGTGTTTTATGCCTCATTTTCACATTCCGCTTCAATCGGGTAGTGATAAGATTTTAAAATTGATGCACCGTCGATACAATACCCAGCTTTATCAAGACCGTATAGAGACGATTGCAAAAGAGATCCCCACTTGCTGTATAGGTGTGGATGTAATTGTTGGTTTCCCAGGTGAAACGGAAGAAGATTTCCTAACAACCTATCACTTTTTAAATAGTTTACCGATTGCCTATCTGCATGTTTTCCCCTATTCAGAAAGAGCCCAAACCAAAGCTGCCACTATGGCAGCTAGTGTGCCATTTGCAGAGCGTGCCCGCCGTGCCCATATGTTGCGGACACTTTCAGAAAAGAAACTACGCTATTTTTATAGTCAACATTTAGGTCAGCAGGCAAGGGTTCTATTTGAACAGGCAGAAGCAGAGGAACCCGTAGAGGGATTTACCGAAAATTACATTCGGGTGCAGCTCCCTTATCAGCAGGGGCTATCCGGCAAAGTCTGTCCAGTAATCCTACAAACCATCCATACAGAAGGGGTAGTAATCCCTAAACTACTCTCCTAATCCTGCCATTTCTTTGTTTTTTTAAAGAACCCTTTCTAAAGCAGTACCCAAAGCACAATAGGCGTATCCTAACTAGCTTTCCCCAAAACCATGGCTAATTTTTCCTTACCTTTAGGAATAAACGTTAAAAAGGGGCGCATAGGGTAGGAGCCCATAGGGTGTTCATCCCGAGCAGTTGTTGTATTACTACTGAAATTGAAGGATATCGATACCTTATTTTATTTAATAAACTAGGATAAATAGCATAGGCTATGCATGCACTTGTAGAAATTAAAAATCTTTCTTCACTAAGCGAGCAGGAAATCGTCCGGGTAAGGGGCAGGGTATTTTCTAAAAAAGTACATGGAACCCTATTGTTCTTAATTTTGAGGGATGGGTTACATACGTTGCAGGTCATTGTCGTAAAAGGAAAAGCTGTCGCTGGACATGCGTTTTCAGATAGCTGCTATGATGAGCTACGTAAAGTGGAAAATGAATCTTTTATAGAAGCAATCGGTATCGTTCAACGAACCGAAAAACCTGTATTGGCCTGTTCTCAACAAAAGATAGAATTGCGGCTGATTGCTTATACATTGATGAGCAGGGCTACTTTAACTTTACCAATTACCCTTAAAGAAACAGAACGAGCAGAAGTAGCCGCTGCTATACCTTATGGGAAGCGGTTGGATAATCGGGTCTTAGATCTGCGTACCCGTCTGTCGCAAGCTATTTTTCGTGTCAATGATGGTATGCTTGGGTACATACAAAAATACCTTCGTGAAGAGGAATTTATGGAAATTAAAACCCCGAAACTGATTGGGGGTTCCTCAGAAGGTGGTGCGGCACCATTTAGATTGGATTACTTTGGAGAACCTGCTTGTTTGGCACAAAGCCCCCAGCTATACAAACAAATGGTCCTCATGGGTGGCTTTAAGCGCGTATTTGAGATAGGCCCTGTTTTTCGTGCAGAGCATTCGCATACCACACGGCATCTTACGGAATTTGTAGGGATAGACCTTGAGATGCTCCTAGATGAAACCTATCAAGAAGTGATTCAACTGTTGTATCGATTGTTAACCTCTCTTTTTACTAAATTGAATGAGCAGTATAGCTCTGAAATAGCATTTATACAAGCTTTTTTTCATACTACCCCCCTGTTGTTTGCCCCGGAACTGGTAGCGTTGACTTTTCCAGAGGCGGTTGCCCTATTAAGCGCCTCTGGCAGTACCAGGGGAGAAGAGGAGGATTTCTCCACAGAAGAGGAGAAGCAATTAGGAGCAATCATCAGGGAGCAATACCAAACTGATTTGTATGTGGTCACCGGTTATCCTGCTGCAGTGCGCCCTTTTTATACTTTTATTGATCCAGAAAATCCTACCTATACCTATGGTTATGATTTTATGTTACGAGGAATGGAAATACTTTCTGGTGCACAACGCATACACGATTATAAATTATTAAGCGAGCGGGCAGCTGCATTGGGCATAGCAGCTCATACGATGTCTCATTATCTAGAAGCCTTTCAGTATGGTGCGCCCCCGCATGCAGGGGCGGGTATGGGGTTGGAACGCCTGCTGCGTGCTTTTCTGGGGCTGCCAGATGTCCGCTATAGCAGTCTTTTTCCAAGATACCCTAAACGATTGTATCCTTAGTTAGAAGGTATTTGTTTTAACCCAACCCATGCATTACAGTAACGCTACACATTGCTCCCTCTGCAGCATTATCAATTGATATAAATTGTTTATATTTATCGCTAGAGGGCCTTTGCGCTCTTTATAATAGCGTTGTATAGCGCGGGCCTATGATTGTAATAAACAGATTAAATCCTCATTTTTTATGTCTCGTGTTGCTATTGAGTTTCAGTTCCTGGACAATCAGGAAGTACAAGAAACCCTACCTTGTTATGCTATAGCTGTTCCTGAGGATCCTATGCAATTGCATAATGATCCATTAATTAGTGAACATTTTTACCATCAAGTTATTACCCCTTTGGTTAAAGAGACGCTGTTCAAAGGGAAACAAAATACGATAGTTTCTGCTAATTGTTTTCATCACATAGAGAAGGTAATCCTTTTTGGATTAGGTAGAAAAGAAGCAATAGATGAAGTAGTTATACGCAAAGCAGCTAGTAAAGTTTATAGGGAGTGTATGCTATTACACAGCAAATCTGTGGTAGTAAATTTTGCTTTTTTAGCAGATAATCCGGTCTATATCAAAGCCTTTGCAGAAGGTGTCCTATTGGCTGCGCATTATGATGAGCGCTTTAAATCTCAAAAAAAAGATACTACCATTCCTTCTCTTAGAAAGGTAGTTTTATTGGATGTATTAGACAATGCAGAAAATAACGAAGCCATCCAGCTAGCTGAGAAGATTACAAAAGGCGTTTACTTAGCAAAAGAATTGGTCAATGCGCCGGCTAATCATGTTACCCCTACTGTGTTGGCTAAAACAGCTATTGAGCTAGCTGAAAAATATCATTTTGATATAAATATACTTGAAAAGGAGGATTGTGCTCGTTTGGGGATGGCTGCTTACCTCTCTGTCAGTCAAGGATCTGATCAACCCCCTAAGTTTATTCATTTAGTCTATAAACCAAAGTCTTTAGATCCTCATGCCCCCTATAAAAAAATTGCTTTTATAGGTAAAGGAGTTACTTTTGATTCAGGAGGACTCAATTTAAAAATAGGCGCTGCGCACATTGAATTAATGAAATGCGATATGGCTGGTGCGGCGGCGTTGCTAGGCGCAGCAGAGGCTATTGGTGCGTTAAAACCCAATAAAGAAATTCATTTTATTATTGCTGCTACCGAAAATATGATTAGTGGCAGTGCCACCAAGCCTGGAGATGTGGTGACTGCCTCTAATGGTACAACCATTGAAATAGATAACACAGATGCAGAAGGTAGGCTTACCTTAGCGGATGCCTTGGTTTATGCAGAGCGATTAGAGGTAGAGGTCATAGTAGATCTAGCTACTTTAACGGGTGCTATCGTTGTAGCATTAGGCGATCATATAGCTGGTTTATTTGCTAATCAATCAGAATTGATACAGAGCCTAACACTTGCTGCGAAACGAACAGATGAAAAGGTTTGGGAAATGCCATTAGAGGAGGCCTATAGGGAGGATATGCAGTCTATGGTAGCAGATATACGCAATACAGGTAGCAAGCAGCGCAATGCTGGCTCCATTACAGCTGCGCTCTTTTTAAAGCAATTTGTGCAAAAAACCCCTTGGGCCCACCTAGATATAGCCGGTACTGCATGGAGAGAACAAGCATGCGCCTACCATGGGGCAGGCGCTACGGGGTTTGGTGTTCGTTTATTGGTGGACTGGATATTGCATGCGTAATCTTTTATGCCAACTGCTATGACTATGGTATGGGATGTAAATCCTATTCTTTTCCAGAAGGGGTTTTTTATGCTTCGCTGGTACGGTATATGTTTTACGGCTGCTTTTATGATTGCTTTACCTTTTTGGCACTATATGTTTGCTAAAGCAGGTAAAGCAAGGGAAGAAGCCGAACGGTTAACGACATACATTGCCATAGGGGTTATGGCAGGTGCACGGTTGGGTCATGTTATTTTTTATGATTGGTCTACGTATAAGCACAATTTAGTAGCCATATTTTCTCCTATTGTTTTTTCTCCTGAGTTTCAGATTGTTGGATTTTCTGGTTTGGCCAGCCATGGTGCGGCAATAGGTATTGTAGTAGCTATTTTTTTCTATATAAAGCGGATATCTATTGCGCTTGTACCACCTCGGATTCGCTTGATCAGTCGAAGACCTGCCCATGAGTTTTTATGGATTTTAGACCACCTCGTCATTTTATTTGCTTTGGGTGGCGCTTGTATTCGCATAGGGAATTTTATGAATTCTGAAATTATTGGAAAACCTACCCAGAAAAATTATGGGGTAGTCTTTGCTAGGGAAGTACGTGAAGAACTGTCTGCCCGTTATGCTGCTGTTATTCAAACTATGGATTTTCAGAAAGAAACCACTTGTGCATTGCCTATAAAGAAACATTACCAGCCTTTACGATTGACGCTATCTTTTAAAGAAGAGGTTCAAGATGAGGAAGTTATTACAAGATTGCTACAAAAACTAAAAAAAGATTTGGTGCGGTTATCCTATGTGGATCAACCTATGATTTATGAGCCGTATGAAACAGCGCTCTCCTATGAGCTAATACAACGGAAGCCTAATGTAAACTATCAAGTGGTTGTCCATACATCGGGGATTCTTAGGCATCCTACGCAGCTTTATGAAGCTTTATCCTGTTTCTGTATTTTTATTCTATCATTTATTTGGTGGTATACAAAAAGACAAGTGATTGCGCGAGGCTGTATGTTTGGAACTTTTATGTTAATTATTCCTTTATTCCGTTTTTTTCACGAGTTTTATAAAGAGTACCAAGTTGCTTTTGAGCAAACCATGTGGCTTAATATGGGGCAATTGCTTAGCTTACCTTGGATGTTGATAGGTTTGTTTTTAATATTGCGGTCAGTAAAGTTGGGACATACTGGCGTAATACAGAAGAAAGGGGAAGGACTTTAGACGTAGAAGGACAAAGGTAGTAATTTCTTTTAATCGGTCATTAGAGAAGTTAATGAGAGAAATGCATAATGTTAACGAGCGTATCATGGCACCAACGGTACGTTTGGTTGGAGAAAATGTAAGAGTAGGTGTTTACTCTATTGGGGAGGCTTTGGCTATTGCGGAGGATTTAGCGTTAGACTTAGTGGAGATTTCTAAATCAGATGGCTACCCTGTTTGTAAGGTGATGGACTATGCTAAGTTTAAATACCTACAAAAAAAGAAACATAAAGAAATTAAGGGAAATACACATAAAGTTATTGTAAAAGAAATTCGTTTTGGTCCTAATACCAGTGACCATGATTTTGACTTTAAATTGAGACATGCTATTAACTTCTTGGGAACGGGTGCTAAAGTTAAGGTTTGTGTAAAATTTATAGGAAGACAGATTATTTTTAAGGAAAGGGGAGAATCTATTTTATTGCGTTTCTTTCAAGGCTTGGAAAATTACGGTAAAATGGAACAATCTCCTAAATTGGAGGGGAAAAGGATGAGCATGATGATAGCTCCTTTAAAATCATAGGGAAAGCTATTAGAAATAAGAACTTTTTTATAACTTTAAAAAAAAAAGCTACCACAAAGGGGGGGAAGATTAAAGAGGGGAAGGATAAAAGAGGGGAAGGATAAAAAAGGGGAAGGATAAAAAAGGGGGAAAGCAATGAAAGAAGAAGTGTAGAAAAAAGAGGAGGAGAGGGAAGAAAAAGAGGGGAGGAAAAGTGGTTTAGTTGCTCAAATAACGGATATGCCAAAAGTTAAAACACATAGCGGTGCTACGAAAAGATTCCAGATAACGGGTAGCGGTAAAATAAAGCGCAAATATGCTTTTAAAAACCATTGTTTGGCTAAGGGAATTAAAAGTACCAAGCGTAAAAGGCATCTTACGCATAAGACATTGGTACACCCAACCAATGTGCCAATGATCCAAAAGTTATTAGCTATCTAGCTGGGCTACCGTAATTGTAATCATAGGAAATGGATCTGAAAGGGTATATAGCCTGTTTATTTAGAGCAGGGTTATTAACAAAAGATCCAAGCAGTATTAAAACATAATAAAAGGAAGCATGTCATGCCAAGATCAGTTAATGCGGTAGCATCTAAAGCAAGAAAAAAACGCATTTTACGCTTAGCAAAAGGCTATTGGGGCAAAAGAAAAAATGTCTGGACGGTTGCTAAAAATGCAGTAGAGAAAGGTCTTTTGTATGCCTATAGAGATCGTAAAACAAAGAAGAGAACCATACGTGCCCTATGGATACAGCGAATTAATGCGGCTGCACGCCTGCATGGTATTTCTTATGCCCAATTTATGGGAAAACTTAAGCTTGCAAATATACAGTTAAATAGGAAAGTATTAGCAGATCTAGCTATGAATCACCCCGCTGCTTTTGAGGCGGTTGTACAAAAAGTTGCGTAACGTAAGGTTTTGTAGCGTGGGCTGTACTACGCTGCTCGGCCTCTTTACGCTGCTGCTCCGCTTAAGATAAACCACTGCTATAATGGTGTATAGGGTAATCACTTCTCTATTGATTGATGCTTAAGAGAGGCATGTCAACTTCCTATGATTGCACAGAATGGAAATAGCCTACAAAACACTTCTTATTTTTTAATGCCATTCTCTCGAAATGCATTTTTTAAAATCTTAACTTTACGCAGGATATAGGAAGACATTATACCATTGTAAACATGAATGGATAATTGTATCTAAAATCCCAAACTACTAGTAAGCTAATATAAGGAGGCCGTTCATATATGATAGAAAAGTTAAAAGCCATAAAGGAACGTTTTCATGAGATAGAATCAGCTATTTATCAACCAGATCGTGTCAACGATATCAAGGCATATGCTGCCCTTAATAAGGAATATAGTAAGCTCTCGAAAATTGTTGCTTTATACAGTAGGTACGAATCTGTTTTAAGCAATATAAAAGAAGCCAAGGAGATACTACACCTTGAAAAAGACGAAGCCTTTCGTGAAATAGCTAAGCAGGAACTTGCGCTTGCGTTGGATAAAAAGATTGTATTAGAGAAGCAGTTACGTGATGCATTGATCCCGAGTGATCCCAATGATAGCCATAATATTGTTTTAGAGATTCGAGCAGGTATTGGAGGAGATGAAGCAGCTATTTTTACAGGAGATTTGTTTCGGATGTATAAGCGGTTTGCGGAAAAGATGAAATGGGAACTTTCGCTTATCTATACCTTAGAAGGTACTGCTGGAGGATGGAAAGAAATTGTCTCTACCATTAGTGGTAAAGACGTATATGGACTTATGAAATATGAATCTGGTGTGCATCGTGTGCAGCGTGTGCCTGCTACAGAAGCACAAGGACGTATACATACCTCAGCAGCTAGTGTAGTAGTATTGCCAGAAATGGGTGAGGTGGAGGTCAATTTAGATTTAAATGATGTACGCAAAGATACCTTTTGTTCCTCTGGGCCTGGTGGTCAGTCTGTGAATACAACCTATTCAGCTGTGCGGTTGACCCATATACCTACTGGATTGGTGGTCTCCTGTCAGGATGGAAAATCACAGATTAAAAATTATGAAAAAGCCTTGAAAGTGCTGCGCTCAAGGCTGTATGATAGGGAAGTGGAAAAACAACAAGCTGCTACCAGTATGGAGCGAAAGTCTATGGTAAAACGTGGCGATCGAGGAGATAAAATTAGAACCTATAATTTCCCCCAAGGTCGTGCAACAGATCACCGCATTGGCTATACCGATCACAATTTAGCTGCTTTGTTAGATGGCTCCATATTAGAGATGATTGAAGCATTGCGTGTGGCAGATCATGCGCAAAAGCTGCAATCAGGAGAAAGTATATAAAATGTACATTTATGTACCTTCCCCATTGTAACATTACGCAATGGGTGCAGCACTATAAAAAAGAAACGAATGCCCTAAAAAAGAAATTAAATTTCGCCCGAAATTGAAAATTTCAAAACAGAAAAAAGCTTGTAAGGTTTTTTTTTATTTTATAAATTGTATAAACTTAAGCTATCTGTTTATTTTTGATCTCGTAGCTCAGCAGGTAGAGCATCTCCCTTTTAAGGAGAGGGTCCTGGGTTCGAATCCCAGCGGGATCACCCCTTCTATTGTATTGATGGCATCAGCTATACCGTAAGGAAATTTTTATATATACATTATACCTTTTCTTTAGCTGGGCTACATTACCAATGCTTCACAATAATTCATTCTAGTAAGAACGAGAATCCCCTTTAACACTGCATTGTAATGAGGTTATATTAACTTACCTCTTTTATAGTAAGAAAACACTAATAAGCTAAACAAATAACCTGCATTGAATCATTTAATAATGCAACACGCATTCGAAATTAGATAAAGGTTGATTGACATTTTTCTTACACTACCTATCATACCATTTTGATGCTACTTTCCTAACTAAGGCATAAGGTTAACCTATGTTTCCTATAGCTGTTTCATTTTGTATAATAGAATTACCGGTATGCTATCTAAATAATGATTAGGTAGCTAAGTTATACAAACAATTCTAATACATAAATGTAAAGTCCTTGGTTTTATAGCATTATATATTGTATACTTAGCTGTGGTTAAACTATAGTTGTTGTATCATAGGCTATAGCTGTATGAAACTAATTTTTTATTATTCACAATGACACTATTCAATAATTTACCCCTTGTAATGGTAATAGGGTTTCTGCTATTGACCTTAGTAGTAGGTTTGTATTACAGTAGGAAAGTAAAGACTTTTCGGGAATATGCAGTAGGCAATAAGCAATTTGCTACGGCTACGTTGGTGGCAACAGTTTTGGCTACCAGGTTTGGTGGAGGAACATTGATACGTACGGTAGAATCGGTCCATAGCGGTGGTTTATACTGGATAGGTATATGGTTACTTGCTTGTTTGAATATTTGGCTTATCAGTAAGTTAACGTTGCGTATGGGGCCGTTTATGCATCATTTTTCTATAGCGGAGTCTATAGGAAGTGTTTATGGCAAATATCCAAAGGTTATTACTGCTTTTGCTAGTATTTGTAGTGCTATTGCTGCACTCGCTGGGCAAATTACTGCTATGTCTATGGCTATTCGTATGTGTATAAATGTAGCTAATCCTCAGTCTATTATTATTCTTTCTTCTGTAATCCTTATTATATACTCTACTTTTGGAGGGATTCGTGCGGTTACTTTTACAGACGTATTACAACTTATAACTTTTACTCTTGTTATTCCGTTACTTGCTGGATCTATCTTTGCAAAGATAGATATTACCTCTACAGAAATAATCTCTTTCTTACAAGCTCAACAAAAATTTCAATTTAAAAACGTATACCATTACGATTTGAAGCTCATAGGAATGTTATGCCTAATTTTATCTAACCTAGTAGCTAATATACAAGCTGTAACTATACAAAGGGTATACATGTCTACTAACCCTATCCAAGCAAACAGAGTATTTTTGTACGCTAGTATTTTTGGTACCCTTATAGTAGGATGTATTATACTTATTGGGTTATTTGTTTTTATAATAGCACCGGAACTCCCTCAAGACAAAGTATGGAACTATATAATGGGTACAATTCCTTCGTTTTTTAAGGGGTTTATTTCTATTAGTTTATTAGCTATGACTATGTCTACAGCTGATTCTTACTTGAATACCTGTTCTGTTATGGTTAGCCATGATATTATAGGGACGTTAGAAAATATCAGATTTCCTTATGTGCATCGTTTTAGATTAGCTAGATTTATTACTCCTATTGTAAAAACTTTTTTACAAAAAAAAATCGCTCACCCACTTCTATTTATCCGGTTAATTGCCTTAATAGTTGGATTAATTTCCATGGTTGTAGCATGGCACTGTAATGATTTATTAAAATTATTGTTGAAAGTTTTTGATTTTTCTGTTCCAATTATAACAGCTCCTTACATTCTAGCTATTTTTGGTTTTAGAAGTAGTTCTTATACAGCTTTAATTGGGATGATTGTAGGTGCATTTTCCATTTTAACATGGAACAAATGGGTACAACCAATGGTTATCAATGGCTCATTCTTTTGTATGCTAGCCAACGGCTTAGCTATGCTAGCCGCCCACTACCTATTGCCGCAACCCGCAGGAACCGGCTGGGTGCCTCCTGATAAGACGTACCAACAAGTGCAGCAAGAGAAGGAAAGAATGAAGCGACGTAATAAAAGAGAACGAGCTGCTTTTTTTACAAAAGAAAATTTAACAAAGCTCAAGCCCAATGCCATTACAGTTGTATTAGTAGGGATTTATCTGGTTATAGTTAGCTTAGTTAGCAATTATTACTATAATGGGCAAGCAAAAGATTTTTGGAAATGTCTTCCTTTTTGTATGCTAGGGGCTGTGTATATAGGCTATGTAGCTTTCTTTACTAACAAAATCTCAGATTGGGTAGTAGGCAGCTGTTGGTTTTTTAGTTTGTTAATTGCGCTCCCCCTCCACCTTCTTCTTAATTGCTGTCTTTGCAAAGCACTCTTATTCCCCTTCCTTTTATTTTTTATCCATGGGGCGGTTCTACTATGGGCATTACCGCTCTACTGGAGTCTACGGGGCGTGCTTGTTACGATGGGCATCATAATGGTTATTTGTTGCTGCAAATCAACCATACTATGGCCTGCTTCTACGGAGTTACTGCCCGTGTTAATAGCTGGCTTATGTCTCTTAATAGGGATTGTGTACTTCAAGTACCAAAATAGGATGCAGCAAGAGCGGGTAACTTATTTCCTGCAGCAGAACGAATACAAAGCATCCTACGAACTAAAAAAGTTAGCCTACAGTGAAGAGCTCCCTACTGCTTCTTCCCCCCAAAACGCCTTAGCTCAGGAGGGAACTATTTTAGAAAAAGCCATCCAAAATGTTACGCAATCTATTGCCTTTGTAAACAGTACTACCCCCTTCCTCAAGGAAGACTTCCAAAGCATCCTAGATAAATTTGCAGAATGGGCCTACTATTTTAGATCACGAGCCAAACGCCAAGACCAGCTTCTTTTACAACCAAGCATTATCCTGTTAGAAGCGCTTATCGATGCAGGTGAGGTAGCCTACCAAAAAGAAAAAGGCTACTTACCTGGTTTATGGGTAGAGGAATTCGTAAATATGCCCGCTACGATGCTAGGCGATAGGGAGCAGTTGGTACGGCTTTTGTTTCTGGCCTTTAGCTATGTAAGGCAATCCAGCGTTTCTCCGCGCGCCCCTATTACGCTACAGCTGCAGTCTACCCAACTGCGCTACAAAAAAAGAGAACCGCTTGAAGAAAAAGAATCCCCTGATTGTATTACTTTCCCTGCATTGGCGTTGGTAGTACATACAGAAAATAAACAGATCCCCCTGCCTACCCTACAAGCAGTATATGACGTGGAAAGCCCTGCGACTACCCAACCAGTGGATCCTTTTGTATCCCAGCACAAGGTAAACCTACGCAAAAAAAATTTAGCATCGATTGTGCATGCGCACTATGGGCTTCTGTTGTTGCCCCATGCAGAACAGTTGGTCTGCCTACTCCCACTGGATGTGACCCAAGTAAGAGAGGAAATGTTAGGGCTTTCCTTACCAAGAGAAGCGGGTACGCAGGAGGAAGCCTCTATTACGCCCCATGAAAAAACCGTATCGTTAGCAAAATTATCAGCATTTCATGATTGGATTCCTTCCTTTGAAAGTATAGATCCTTTCCTTATTGCAGAAATACTGCTCTTACTGCGGCGCTGCTATGGATTTAAACGGCATGCATCGGGGCAGCTTTTTTATGTACGTGCCGTAGGGATTGCCGAGTGGGTAGCTGCCTGGACAGATGGCCATGCTAAACTGGTTTATGCGACGCTGCTGTATGATTTGGTCCGCTATACCAGACTGCCGCTTTCCTATATCAAAGGTAATTATAATATGGGGGTGTACTGTTTTGTAGAGAATGTAATCGCTATAGACAGCCGGGAGCGTTTAGAGGAATCGCTGCTGGCTATTGCCAACCGCTTGAAGGAATCCTTGCAAAAAGAGCATATTTCTGTACTCTATGTGAAGCTGGCAGAGCGGCTATACGATTTAAAACATGCTTCCGGTTACAAAGATCCTGCCGTTGTACAAGCCATGGCCAAAGAAAGCTTAACCATCGATGTGGAGCTGGCCCAGCGCTATGGAGAACCAGGTATGGCTATTCTTTTGAAGCAGGCAGCTGAGGAAGCATTGCTTATAAATAAACAATAGCATTCATTTGGTAATGATACTTTTGTATGTAAGATTAAGTTAGCTGCAAGTAATTACATACCAAGCTAGTTTTTCAAGGATACAGTTTATGCTCTGTTTGCGTTTCAACCATAAGACAGTATGACCAGCCATCTAAAATAGGATGCTTTAATCAAAAAGATCTTAACGGATCAACTAGCTGCACAGGAATTCCTAGAACACTATTTACCAGCTGACTTCAAAGCGCTTGTTGATTTAGATTTAAGTCAAATCACCATAGAAAAAGAGTCTTTTGTTGAAGATGATCTTAAAAGAAAACTAACCGATCTCCTCTATGCTGTTAAAACCAAAAATCGGGAAAAAGCTTTTGTCTATGTATTAATTGAAGCACAAGTTATACCAGATCATTGGATGGCATTGCGCTTATGGAAATACATGCTTTTGTTATGCGAACGCAATAGGAAAAATAAAAACAGGTTACCTTTAATATGTCCTATTGTAATTTACCATGGCTCTAAACCATACCATGCACCCAGAAATATATGGCAATTGTTTAGCAACCCTGAACAAGCCCCAAAATGAATGGGGGAAGATTATCAGCTCATTGATTTACAGAGTATGCCAGATGATGCCATTTTACAAAAGAAACATTTGGCTATGTTTGAATACCTGCTCAAACACATCCATAAACGCGATATGCTCAAATTATGGGAAAACGTATTTACACACTGCCAACACGCCCTCTTAGTAGATAAAGAAAAAGGTTCTATTTGTATAAAGGCTTTGGTATGGTATAGCGATGCTAAGTTACCGGAAGAAAAACAGGCGGCATTAGAACGGGTCATCTCGAGTCATTTATCTAAAGAAGAAACAAGCTACGATTAGGATAACCATTGCACAAAAATACATCGAAGAAGGCAGACAGCAGGGAATAATGCAAGGTATGGAACACAGGGGATGAAAAGGGTATGGAGAAAGGTATAATGCAAGGCGGCTTCCCCTTAACATTGCATTATAAATGAGGTTATATTAACTTGTCCTATTGTATTGTAGAGGGGAAATAAAATTAACAAGGTAAACAAATAACCTGCATTCAATAATACAACACGCATTCGTAATTAGATACATGTTGGTATATATTAAAACATTTCTCTTACACTACCTGTCATACCATTTTGATACACCCTTCCTATTGAAGGCATAAGGTTAACATATGTTTCTTATGTTTCCTATAGCTGTTCCATTATGTTGTATAATAGCATTATTTGTGTACTATCTAAACAATGATTATGTATCAAAGTTCTACAAACAATTTAAATATATAAATGCAAAGTACTTGGTTTTATAGCTTTGTATACTATACTTATCCATGGTTGTATAGGGCTTCTGTATGTTATAACAGATTGTAGCTGATTTTGCTAACAAAATCCCAGATGGGGCAATAGGCAAATATGGGTTTATAAGTGTATTAGTTGGATTCCCGTTCCATCTTCTCTTTAGCTGCTACCTATGCAAAACACTTTTAGTCCCCTTCTTTTTATTTTTTACCCATGGAACGGTTCTATTGTGGACACTTCTGTTGTATTGGAGCCTAAGAGGGCTAGCTATTACGGTAGGGGGTATGCTAGTAGCTATTTGCTGTTGTAAATCAACGGTAAGTAGGCATCCTATTACACTATTATTGCCCATAATAGGATTTGGCGTATTGCTTTTGGTGGGTAATGTTTGGGCAAAAAACAGTATTGTACAAAAGGACGTAATCTTTATTTCTTGCAGAAATAAGCTACTCAAGAAGCCTATGAACTAAAAAAGTTAGCCCTACAGTGAAGAGCTTCCTACTGCTTCCCCTCAAAACGCCTACTGCTTCCCCTCAAAACGCCTTAGCCCAGGAGGGAACTATTTTAGAAAAAGCCATTCAACATGTTACGCAATCTATTGCCTTTGTAGAGGGTACCACTCCCTTCCTTAAGGAAGACTTTCAAAGCATCCTAGATAAATTTGCAGAATGGGCCTACTATTTTAAGTCACGGGCCAAACGCCAAGACCAGCTCCTTGTACAACCAAGCGTTATTCTGTTAGAAGCGCTTATCGATGCAGGAGAGGTGGCTTACCAAAAAGAAAAAGGTTACTTAGTCGTCTCTGAATCATTGTTTATTTATTTGTTTATCAGAATAAAAATGATTTAATTTGGATTAAGTAATAACCCTATTTTGAGTTGTTGTATATAAAAACCTTACAAAATAGGGATGAAAGAAAAGAAGATATATCCTAATTGGGATAGGTTGTTTGAGCAACGCTTATCTGGTTTTTTGAACCCTAAACACAGCTTTCCAGTTAGCTGATTGGATTCCTTGGCAATGCTTGGAATCAGATTTAGACCGCTATTTTAGCTATGGCTCTGGCCAGCCTCCTTTATTTATTCGTTTAATTGTAGGCATACGTGTTATCAGTCATATGTATAAAGTTTCTGATGAACAAGTAGTGCTTATATGGGTAGATAATCCTTATATACATATAATCAGTTGTAATTATTTTATATACTAAGCATTGCTCTCAGAACGATTATATCTATATAATGGTCAGTTGAAATAGAACCTAGCATTCCATTTGAATACGAGAAAAAGATAGACAAAAAATAAACCTATTGTGTAATAAATATTTCAGGGACGATTACTTAGAACCCTAGCTAACTTAAAAACGTTGAGAGGCGGTGAAGCTGCTACGGAGCTATGCAAAAAAAAAAATAATTAGCTACCTTACCTACATTGATGGGGCAGTATACAAATTATATTTTTGTATTTTGTAAGGTAGATGAGGTATAACAAAGGATAATTTACGTATCTAGATGCACAAGTATATAAAGAAGCGATCCACGTACAAACAGGTTATCCGATTAGAAGCCACTGGCAAGCTAGCATCGTTTACCTAGGTTTTAAACATATGTATGATACAATCAGCTGAAACAGTTCTGCAGAAATTACAACAAGGTAGCTATGCCCCTATTTATTTTTTACAAGGAGAGGAATCCTACCATATAGATGCCATTACGAAGCAGGTAGCGGATACCTTACTAACACCAGCTGAAAGAAGCTTTAATTTAACCATTTTTTATGGTAAAGAATGTAGCATGGCTGCCCTGCTTACGCAAGCTAGACGTCCCCCCATTGGTACGGCTAAGCAAGTGGTTATCGTCAAAGAAGCACAAGAAATGTCAGATTTAAAGCAAGCAAATGGTCAAAAGCTACTGTTAAATTATCTACGATGTCCTTCAGCTGCTACTGTATTGCTATTTGCTTACAAATATAAAACCATAGATGGCCGAAGCTTGTTGTATAAAGCGTTGGCCAATCATACAGTAGTAGTCACTGCTCAAAAGCTATATGCGCAACAGCTTCCTGCTTTTATTCAATCTATCGTAAAGAAAATGGGATGCACGATAACGGATAAGGCCATTGGGATGCTACAAACCTGCCTAGGTAATGATTTGACTAAAATTGCTAACGAGCTCCATAAGTTAGGTATTAACCTTACCGAAGGCAGTAGCATTACAGATAGAATGGTAGAAACCTATATAGATTTATACCAACCTTTTAATATATTTGCCCTACAAAAGGCTATTATGCAAAAAGACTACGCTAAAAGCTGTCAAATCGTTGGCCAAAGTGCCGCAAATATACAAGCTCATGCGGCCTTGCCAGTAGTAGCGTTGCTGTATAATTGCTTCTCCAAACTAATCGTATTGCATGAAACCAAAGCCACTGAACTTACGATGTTAGCACAGCAAATTGAAGTGCCCCCTTACTTCGTGCCAGATTATCTTAATGCACTAAAAAACTATACGCTACCCCAAACACTACAAAATATAACCTATATCTATCAGGCTGATTTACAGTTGAAGGGTATCGAACCCGCGCCAAGCACCCAGCAAATTTTACAGCTGTTAGTTTTTAAATTATTGCATGAGATACATTAGGGCGCAATGAAGCATATAATTGCTTAAAATTGTAAAAGGTAATAAGCTAATAAGATTGCTTACCGTTTAAAAAAAATAGCTATCCATTCATTACAACAGTTATGTTACTATTCCTACAGCGTTTTGTCCTTGTGTTGCTATGTGTAAACAGCCTATCCCAGGCAAGTTTAGCAGTGGCTTCCCCCATCATAGCATCTCCACAGCTGCTTTTTGATAAAGGCATGGTATTATCTCAACAACAGAAGCATAGCACCGCACAAAAGTATTGGGAAGCCTATTTAAATAATACTGGAAAACAGTGTAATAAGACTGAAGCAGCTTACTATAGGATTGTATCCGCTTTAGAAAATCAAGAACCTGATGCAGAACTGCTTGTCCAGCGCTTTATCCTACATTACCCCCATAGCCAACACGTAGACAGCTTACGCTATCGTTTGGCTAAGTTTTTTTTCAAACAGGGTTCCTTGTCAAAGTGTCTCCTACTATACCATACCATCCATATAAAAAGATTATCTCCTGCTGAGCAAGAAAGCTATCCCTATGAGCTGGGAAACGTTTACTTAACAGCCAAAGATTGGTCAAAAGCAAAAAAAAAATTTACTGAGATTAAAAATAAAACCCATCCGTACTACTATCCTGCCCAATTACGCATGGCCTATATAGCGCTTAAGCAAGAGAAGTATGACCAAGCCATTGCTACTTTAGAAGCTATTAGTAAGCATATCAATGACTTGCCAGAAGCAATAAGCTTAACATTAGAAATCTACCACAAATCACGTAACTTTGAAAAGTTATTGGCCTATATACCTCATTTGCCAGCTACAGCTTTTACGAAGCAAGAGCAGCTGCTGATAGGCGATGCTTATTTCTTTCTCAAACAATATCAGGCAGCTGTTAGCCATTACCAAGCTTACTTACGTGATGGAGTCTATGATCCAACAACTGCTGCTAAGTTGGGTTATGCGTTTTATGCAATGCAACAATATACGCAAGCCCTTACCTACTTTAAACCATTACTAAATCAATCAGACCATAATGCTCAAATAGCAGCTTACTATAGTGGACTGATCTACGAAACTACGCATGCCACACAAGCGGCTATAGAAGCATTTGAAAAAGCTGCTAAACAAAAGTTTAATATAGAACTAGCTGATTTAGCTAGTATCAAATGTGCTGGTCTCTACTATCAGCAGGGTGACTTACAAGCGGTTATCCAAGCTATGGGTACTTTTACGCAAGAAAATAAAACCAGCAAGCATCTTATCAGTGCTCAAATTATGTTGATAAAGAGCTACTATCAAACAAAATCATATACCGAAGCGCTAGATTACATTGCAACACTACCCTATAAAAATGAAACGATTTTAAAGTTGTATCAAAAGCTGCTTTTTTACCGAGGCCTAGAAGCATATAACCAAGGAGCGCTGGACGTTGCACTATCCTATTTAAAGCAATCCTTGCATTTTCCCTTTAAGGCTGCTTTAGTTACACAAGCACATTTCTGGATAGCAGAAGCTTTTGCCGGATTGGGAGCGTATGCAAAAGCCTTAAAGTTTTACACCCAGCTCATGCAGCAAGGTAGTGCGAACGCATTGTATCATGAGAGAACATTATATGGGTTAGCCTATGCCTATTTTAATACGGGTAACTATAAGGCGGCAATGACTACCTTCAAGCAATATGCAGCCCTTCTTCCCGAACAACCCGCTGCTTCTATGCATTATGATGCCCTATTGCGGCTAGGGGATTGTTATTATGTAGATAAAAATTATAAAGAAGCTATAACGCTCTATGAGCGTGTATATGCTTACAACCCTGCTCATGTGCGTTATCAAGAGGCATTGATTCATCAAATCATGGGTAATACAACAGCTGCTACACAATGCTTACAAGAGATCATTACCCAACATGCCCCAACCAACTATTATGAGAAAGCTTGCTATCAAGAAGCCTGTATGGCATTTGATGCAGGTCATTACGAAATAGCTATTCAAAAATTTAGTGCTCTCCTACAAAAAGAGCCAACGCTTGCCTTACAACCGGACCTGTTGATAAAGCGTGCCTTGGCTTATGAAAATCTGCAAAAAAAAGAAGAAGCTGTTGCTGATTATATCGCTATTTTAGAAAAGTTTCCTACGCATGCCCATACAGAGAGTGCTTTAATGGCTTTATCTCAGCTGTCAGCTGCAGAAGGGAAAGCGCGGCAAGCAGATTATTTACAAAAGTATAAACAGCTACCCAACGCCTTAAGCAGCCGTTCTGATGCACATGCTTTGGATGCTATTAAAAAGTTATTTTACGGCCAGGCCTATCATAAAGTCTTACAGCAGCTGACTGTTTTTTATACATCTTATCCCAATAGTACGCTGCTACCAGAAGCTTATTTTTTAATGGCTGAAAGCTATTATAGGTTACATAAAATCAGTCAAGCGCTTCATTACTATAAAAAAGTAATCGAGAGCAATCAGCATGCGCTGCATATAAAAGCCGGATTGAGACTAGCTAGTATTATGTATCAGCGTAAGCAATTTCAAGAAGCACTTGGTTATTATCAAAAACTGCAAAAAATGGAACCAACAGCCAAAGCTTATGAACAGACCTTAATGGGCATAGTGAAAAGCAGTTTTGTACTCAAAAAACAGCAAGCTACCCTAGCTGCTTGCTGGCAATTGCTCAATAATCCTAACGTAACTTCTGTTGAAACAATACAGCAAGCACATCTTTATTTAGGGAAAGTGTTTATGCAACAGTCAGAATATAAAAGTGCTAAAAGCCATTTTATGAAGGCCAACATGCCGCTACATACTGTTGCGGCTGCAGAAGCACAATATTTATTAGCCCATACAACTTTTACATTAAAAGCCTATCAAGATTCCTTAAATAGCTTATTTGCGCTTATAGAAAAATATCCTCATCATATAAATTATATAGATCAGGCCTTTTTGTTAATGGCAGATAATTATATACGTTTAAATAATTTTACGCAAGCCAAAGCAACTTTAGATTCCATTATAAATAAATCAAAAAATAAAAAAACCATTGCAACCGCAAAAAAGAAAAGGAACAAGGTATCCGCTGCATTAAAAGCAAAATAAAATAATAAGGAATAGTATAGAATCTGCTGCTGGGCTTGCTGCGTTAAGTAATAGCCTATGTGTTTTAATGCGCCAATCATTGATTTTACCTTAGGGCCAAAAGTAGCTGATGTAACTTGATGTAATCCCTTTAGGAAGAGCAGCTGTGCAACGTTTGCCACATTATCTACAACGGCCATGGCGCACATGATAATCGATTAAGGCTCGGGGTGCTATCGCTACAGGATCACCACAGAAACATATGTCTGAAATAGGTAGATCAATAACTTCATTTGCTTCCGTTGTAGTATGCGCTCTACTTGCATGAACAGGTTGTCCGCCTCTGTTTGTATCTTTTTTAGGTTGCGTAGGACATAACCTATCACCTGAACGGGCATTTTTTCTTTTTCTCTAGGTGAAAAACTTCGTTTTGTGGATCATGGTTTCTTTTTAAATAATTTTGTAAGTACATATTTGCATTTTTATATGCATTTAATTTTGTTTTTAAACATTTTCCAATAAAGTCTCTTAAATCATCTGCAATAACATCAGAATTTAAAACTGATCTTTTAGGATCAACTCTTCTCTATATAAGCGTTATATTAGGCCCATGCAGCATATCTTTATAAATAGCTGCTGTTATATGGGGTTTCCCAAATACGTTATTTTCTTGGATGCTATCTCCTATAATGGCGAGATCCTCAAAACTTTCTCCCCTGCATAGCTGTGTGCTTAAAGGCAACCATCCATCATGTTTACCTTGTTCTTTTTTCGTTATAATCTTGGCATATGCTCTCTGAAAGGGATATAGTTTCGAGGCTATGCTGACGATTAAGTTTTTATTACGCATTTCCCCAAAGTTATTTACATAACTACCTACCAACCTACAAGGGATATCATGTGTCTCTTCACGTAAAAATGAAATTACTTGCTTTATATGGTTACTATCTGGCTTTAAATCGCTTATACCAGGGAATAGCTGAAAATCATTCCCTATTTTTAAAATAATAGCAAGATTTATAATATCGCTGCTACGTAACACTACGGCAAAGTCATATTCTTGTTGATTAGGGGAATGAATTTCCTTGGTTTTACATACTTCAGAAGTGTGTGTGGATGGCCCAGGATGGGTTGGTTGATACATAGTTGTTGGAATATTTTTATTACACCCTATGTTCAAATAGCTAAACCCTACTAACCAAAAGTTTAACATACAATTTTTTATATGCATAAGTAGCTGCCTATTATTTTAATTCATTCAATTTGTAAATTATCTGAAATAAAAAATTACCCTTCGTTAAGAGTCCCCAGTGTGTGGTTTTATAAAAATGTAAATTATTCAATCCCCTTATAGGAAATTAAACGCATACAATATTTATTACACTTGTAACGAAGTACCTAATTTACTACATGTATTCAATAGCTGTTACGCATTACATAATTTTTCTTTTTTATACAAAAATGTTATTGCATTCGTTAAATCCTTAATGCGTTTAGTATTTGTAATTTGTAGTCCTTTTTAAGTATACCTTTTGGCTATCTATTTTTTTAATAAGAAAGAGCAATTTAAACAAGCATATTTGAATTATGCTATTTCCCCTATTAAATATAATAAATACGTTTCACCCTTTGGCTTATTTGTGTAAGTATTTCATAGGAAGTACTGCCAATTTGCTGTGCTACAGCCTCTACAGAATGCTGTGCATTAAATATAATTACCTCTTCCCCTCTTTTTACTGGTTTGTTGGTTACATCTACCATGGATCTGTCCATACATATATCGCCTATAATCGGACAATAATGGTTTTGGATTATGACGTGTCCTTTTCCATTTCCAAATATTTTATTTAACCCATCTGCGTAACCGATGGGTATGATAGCAATAGTCATGGCTTGCTTGGCTAGCGCTTTGCGGTTATAGCCAATAGTTGCACCTTTTGGAACCTCTTTAACTTGGGAAACAGTTGTTTTCAGTGTGCTGCTGGGCATAAGATGCGGTTGTATGCTTGGAGCTACCCCTACGCCATGCAGGCCAATACCCAATCGCACCATATCAAATTGAAACTGTGGGAATCGTAAAGCGCCGTTGCTATTTAAAAGATGTTTTAAAGGTTGTGTGCCTAGTTTTTCTTCTATATACTGTGTCATTTGTCTAAATCTTTCTGCTTGTAGTAAGGTATAGGCATCCTGCTCTGCTGTGCCAGAAGCAGCTAGATGGCTGAAAAGGCTTACGACTTGTAAGGAAGGACATTGTTTTAATTGCTTTAAGAGGGTGTTAAGTTCGGTTGCTGAGATACCTAAACGATACAGACCTGTTTCTAATTTAAGGTGAATGGGAAGGGTAGGTTGAACGACTTTTGTTTTTACAAAACAGATCAGTTCAGCTAAAAGGTCTACACTATAGATAGATGGTTCCAATTGGTAATGGAGTATGTTTTCCCATTGGTCATTGGCTGGGTCCATAACTATAATGGGTAGCGTAATGCCCTGCTCACGTGCACGAATACCCTCCTCTACATAGGCTACGCCTAAATAATCTAAACCATAACGTTGCAGCAGTAAGGTTAACTCGTGATTGCTACTACTGCCATAATTGGCTGCTTTTACCATAGCCATAACTTTAGTAGAAGCATTTAATTTACTTCTGAAGTAACAGATATTGTGGCGAATAGCTTGTACATCTATCGCTAGAATACTACCATAGTTGTTGTTTTCTAAGCGTTTTACAATGCGTTCTAATTGAAAGGGACGTGCCCCTTTTATGAGAATTACTTCCTCTGTAAAGCTTGGTTGATGGGCTATAAAAGCTTCTACTGTATTAAAAAAGCACTTTTCCGGTAGGGTAAAGAGGGTGCTATACGCGCTTATAGCAGTACCAATACCTATGAATCGGGAGATAGGATAGCTTTGTATTACATGTGCTATGCTTGCATAGAGCGCATGACCCGATAGGGCGGATTGTAGCATATCAGATAGAATAATGGTCTGTTTGGCTTCTTTATGATAAGATTGCATAAAATCCAAAGCTAACTTAAGACTCGTTAAATCGTTGGTATAGCTGTCATCTATCAGCTTGCAACGGTGGATAGCTGATTTAAGCGTGAGACGCATAGGGAGTGGTTTCAATTGAGGGAGTAAGCTTTGCAGCTGAGCGGGGTTGTAACCATTGTCTAATGCATATACCAGGCAATGTATCAGATTTTCTAGGGAGGCGTAGTCTTGGAATGAAACCGTAAAATCATATGCACCATGGGCTGCTTGAATCGTTACGGTTGTCTGTTGTGAGGCTTGTTTTAGGGTTACCGAATAGGTAGCTTCTGTTTGCTTTAATGACCAATTAACCAATGTTTGATTACTAGCATGGCGTTGCTGTAAGAGGGTGTGAATGGAGGTATGTTCCTTGCAATAGTAAACCTTATTGCAAGCGGTAAATAAGTTTGCTTTTTCTGTTAATTTCTCTTGTTCATCTTGGAACCCTTGGCTGTGGGCAGTGCCCATATTGGTAAAGAGTCCATGGGTAGGTTGAATGATTTGGGCTAATTTTGTCATTTCCCCTTTGGTAGAGATGCCGGCTTCAAAGATAGCATACGCATGGTATGGTTCTAGTAAAGCTACGGATAGCGGTACCCCTACTTGGGAATTATAGCTATGTGGGCTGCTAATGGTTTTGTATTGGCTGGATAGCAGTAAATGCATCCATTCTTTTACTATTGTTTTTCCATTGCTACCGGTAATAGCCAATACAGCTATTGGGAACTTGGTTCGATGGAAAGCAGCTAATTGCTGTAAGGCTGTAAGGGTATGCGGGACTTGAAGAATATTCACATCTTTGGCAGGTAGAGAGAAGGAATGATCCCGATTTACTACGAATTGCCGTATCCCTTTTTGGTAAGCCTCAGGCATATATGCGTGGCCATCATGGTTGATGCCTACCAAAGCAAAAAAGAGCGGGAAATCAGTAATGGTCTTGTACCTACTGTCTACGGTTAGTTCTGTTATAGGGAAATTGTCCACTTGCGCAATGATCTCTCCCTTTGTAAGAGACACTAATTCATTAAAGTAGGCAATGGGCATACTTTTAATCAAAAGTAGCTGCTGCGTAGCGTTAACTTACTATGCATTTTTTTCAAGTACCCTATGAATCCACCTAGGTAGAAAAATAATACCTAGCAGTAAGTATAGAAAAAAAGTACAAGCACGCCACAATAATGCTATTAGGGGGGTATAATCACCTAAGATAGGCTCAAAAAATTGTATAAATGAATATTCTGCAATACCACTTCCACCTGGTAAAAAAGGTATCAGCATGAGCGCCCACATGATTACTTGCTTCCCGAACATAGCTACATGTTGGCTTAAGGAAACCTTGGTATAGGCTGCGATAAGGCAGTTTAGGAAACTGTAGCGTGCCATCCAGGTAAAAAAAGTGCAAGACAGAATTTTACACCAAAAAAAGAAACCTTTTCCCTTAAATTCATGGGAAGTAATGACAATATCTTTGCTAATATGGTAAGCAGACCGGCGCCATTTTTTTAAAAACCCAATACTGGTTATGCGTAGTAAAATATATTTTAGCAACGTTGGATTAATGAAAACGCCCATGGTTATAACCAGGGTATAGATACATAATATGAAGTAATTGATAAAGAAAATGGATTTTACAACTGTATCAAACTCATCCGCCATAGCAAACAATGGTTTATACATGCCCCCAAAAGCAGGCATCCCTGCTAGCAGGAAAAAGAAGTTATCCATGATCCCATTTACAATAACATAGGCAAGTGATCTACCCAGCGGGAGTCCTTCCTTAGAAAAAAGAAAGATAGCTACGATACCTCCCCCTACTACTGAGGGAGTTAGAGCAGAGGAAAATTCCCATAGAATGGCAATATAAAAACAACTTGTCCAGCTTAAAGTAGCGTTACTTAGGAAGCGTAATCTACAAATATGGCCTATTTCTCGTAATAGAATGGATGAAAATGCCATACTTAAATAGTACCCATTGGGTCGTCCTAGCTGGGCAATGGTTGCAAGCGTTAGTTTATTGCCCGCTCTATAAAACCAAAAGCCTAGTATAGCTAACCCACATAATGTAGGGAACCATATCCTTCTCAGATTTAATACCTTCAGTGCTTCCAGATTGTTGTTTTCCTGTGTTTCCATACGATTAGCTAGGTGCATTGTAAAAAAATAGTACGGAACTAAGTCCGAACAGCAGGGATACGAAAATAATTTGCATCTTTATCAGGCGCAAGTGCTAGCGCTGCTTCATGCGATAGCACTTGCGCTGCTTCGTCTCTACGTAAATCATTCGCTTGTGCTAGGACAGGGGGGCCTACTTCCGCATTATAATCCTGCTGTAATAATAGATCATCCAGTTCATTTAATTGTTCTACCCAGGCTACTACTTCATTTAAATCACGTAACATAGACGCTCGTTCATGGGGACGTATTTCAAGGCGAGCAAGATACGCCAACTTATCTAATAGTGTATGATCGATTAGCATTATATCTATAAATTTGAAGAAAGATAAAGGAGCCGCTATATTGTGTATGGTATTTCTAATTTTATTGCAATATAGCTCTAAATCCATAAAGAGCCAAAGTGGACACCACTACGAACAGTCTATCCATAGCAATAGGATAATAGCTTGAGGATACCTTGTGTATGCGTAAATAGAAAAGCAAAATTTAAAATGAAAGCTGCCCAGGTCCCATGTTTTCTGTTTTGTGTTTGAGCCGTTTACATTGGCGTAACCATTTACTATGTATACATTTTATGTATATATTCTGAGCTAATTTGTAATATTGTATTTTTTCCACCTTTGATTTAGAAAGTTTTATCTATGTTAAATTAAATGTAGTCAATGCTGTAACGTTACCCATTTTTAAAAGAGGGTATATTTATACATTTTGTTCAAAATTACATAAGATAATAGCAGTTTTACACTTTTTACAGCCTGTAGTATAGGCTATACAGTTTCATGATAAAAAGATAATACTAGAAAAATATGCAAAAAAGAGGTAAGCTGCGGATTAATATTACGCATAAGAAAACATAGGTCCTTTATATATACCATGTACCAACGTAGTTGGCGCATGGAAAAGTATGCCTATAGCTATAATTCAATGCCTATGTTTCTTGGTACCATGTTTCTTTTAAAATTTGGAAAATAAGTTGATAAAAATCATGCATTTAAAGTTTTTAAGTAGAAATTGGCTCTTATTTTTTATGATGAACTGCGGTCATTTAGAGAATGGGAGGTATGGAATGGAAGCTGTATCCCCTGCTTCTGCTTTAAGAGCAGGAGATGCTTTTTTAAAGCAATTGCACAATACAGTTGTATCACCTTGTGTGCTACATGGCGTGGAAGGATATAGGGTAGTACCATTTGTGGATAAACCCAATCGCAATCATTATGATAGTAGAGGGGGTAGCGCAGTGAAATATTTGATTATGCATTACACAGTGTGTGATTTTTGGCATACAATGCACCTATTTACGGAGGATAAAGATTCGAATCGCGTAAGTGCTCATTTTGTTATTACACAGGAGGAGGCAGCAGCTGTTGCTATCGGGAGGGAAGCGGTGCCAGCTGGAAGGTTGATTCAGCTTGTGCCAGATGAGCAAAGAGCTTGGCATGCAGGAGTAAGTAATTGGAAAAATGACGTGAATCTAAACCCATGTTCCTTAGGCATTGAACATGTTAATCAGGGGGGAGAGCTAGACTCCAAACATTTTTATCCTTTTAATAAGGATCAAATACATACTTCTGGGAAAATAAGTCATAATATTGTGAACCAATACACTATAGATCCTGTACATGTATTGGGGCATTCGGATATTGCACCGGGACGTAAATCTGATCCGGGCCCTTTATTCCCTTGGGGTGCTTTATACCATAACCATCAGGTTGGTGCATGGTTGGATACAGAAGAGATAGGGAATCCGGATATGATTAAAAAGAAGTATGGGCTCAGGGGGTTCCCTTGTCCTACTAAGTCTGATCGGGGTGCCTTACTGAGTATGTTAAATTCCTATGGATATTATCGGGACAAAAAGGATAAGGAAGGGCATCTTGATGCGAAAATCATTGCTGCTTATAAGAGTCATTTTTCTGCTAATCAGCGTCCTGATTTATGCGATGCTGTTATTAGGGAAAATGATATGTATTGGGCTTGGGCGTTAAATGTTAAGTATAAGCAATAGCAAGTATAAATAGTTTTGTATCGATGGTTCGTGCGTCCGATGCAGCCTAGTAACTGAATGCTACAAGTGGAGCGGATAGAAACCAAAGAAAATGCATCTACTGTAAATGGATGTTTTCGAAATAGGTAAATTATATTACTGTAGCAACAACCTAAAGGAGCTTGCAAAAAGCAGCAAACTTTTTATGAAGCAATGTATAGGAGTGGAAAGCGTATTTTGTTGATGCGGGCATTTTGGTCTTATGCAAGGCATTGTTTTCTATACCTTGCTGATGTATTGATTACATGGCCTATGCCATATAATTTAATCTGTATCAGCTTAAGTTAAGTAAGCTTTTCTTTTTATACCAACAGGCCATGCATGTGGTAATCAGCAAGCATAAGCAAGCCCATGCAGCTGTTTGGCCAATATAGTCGCCATGCAAGGTGTAAAAAGTCAACGTATTATGCGCATACAGCCGTTGCTGCATAGCAGCCGCCTCCAACCGATTGGTTGCAGCTAGGACATCACCCCGTTGATTGATAAATCCAGAAACACCTGTATTAGCTGAACGTACTATGCTTCTTCTGTGCGCTATAGCCAATAAGCGGCTATAGTGAAAATGTTGATGGTATACAGGCGTATCCCCCCACCAATTATCATTCGTTAAAATAGCCAGTAAGGTAGCTCCTTTTTTAGTAGCTTCTCCTACAAAAGCACCATAAATAGATTCATAGCAATTTACAGGTGCAACTTTAATTTGTGGAGCTATATCAAAAAGCTTAGTGCCATTTCCTTTCCCTAGCGTAGGATCTATATCCCCAATATCTTCGAACATTTGTTTAACCCAAACTAATACTGGTTCTGGGAGAAGATGGGCATAAGGGATATACTCTGCTCCTGGTAATCTCTTTTCTTTATGGTATATATCTATTTTTTTATTATTGTTAAGATGTAGTATACTATTGAAAAGATCAATATATGTTTCCCCTATTTTTCTTGCTGTTTGGGTGGTTTTCGTTGGGCCATATTCACAGAAAGAGCTGGCGCCTGTTATAATATGTACGGTAGGTAGTTGTTGCAGCAACTGCCATATGGGCTGCATGTAAGGATAGTAGGGTATACTTGCTTCGTTCAGCCAAGTATGAATAGCTGATTCAGGCCAAACTATTACGCTAGTTGCGGGTGAGAGGGCTCCTTTAGAAAGCGTTAGCAGCCGATCTATTTGTTTCGCGTAGGGTACAAAGGAAGGAGACGTACAAACTTTTTCCGTATAGCTATTAAAGTTAGGTTGCACGGTTACTACCTCCACTGCTATACCTCTATCGCTATAGCTATAGTATAGTAGTAAGCTGCTTGTTATGGGAAAAAGTATCCAGCAGGCGGTAATTTTTAGCCAAAGGGCTGTAGCGGATTTAAAAAGTAAATGGTAAAGTAAGATATTTATACCTAAGATCCAGAGCGAGCCACCTAATATGCCCGTATAGGCATACCACTGAATCCATGGAGCCATGGCCGCTAACCCATTTCCTAGATTTAACCAGGGGAAAGTAATCTCCCAATATTTCCAGCCAAGATGAGCATATTCTAGCGTCAACCAAGCAGTTAGTAAGCCCATATAACCTATATAAAGCCCACCCCATTTACGCAAGTAGTAGTACAGCAGCCAAGGGACAAAAAGGCAGAAGACATTATACAAAGCTGTAAAAAGAAAAGCGAAAGGAGCCGCATGATACAGCCACCACAGGGTTAACGTATTCCAAAACAATAACGTTAAGAAAACATAGCCTAATCCCGTACACTTCTTGTGTGCAATGCGTGTTTCCATAATAAGTAGCATAGGAATGATAGCTATTCCTAGTAACCAGCCAAAATAAGCAGAGCACCAAGCTAACCCAAAGAAACTACTGCTTAAGCAAACCCAAAACCATGTATACCGCCTGGAGGTTTGCTTAGTAGGGAATCTAGTTAGGAAAGCTATGCCTGAGGGGGATAAAGTAGCATCTAAATAATTGGGCATAAGAGCTATGTAAAATTATAGACCACTACAAGTATAACATATTATAACGAAAAAGCTAAAACTTATGAAGCATAAAAAACATAGTATGCTACAATTATACGATAAATAGCAAAAATTTTACTTTGATTATGGGGTTAAAATTCAAAATGGTGCTGTACTATTATTCCATTTGTTACATAGGGGGTTTCAACCTATTTGCTAGTATAGGTTATAAAACGTGTCAGTTATCTTGTTGGGGGGCAATTTATTACGCGCGTTATTTGTCTTATTTGTTTAATATTGCATTTGGTTTATTTTACGTTTTACTTTTAAAGGAGTTTTATGCCATCTCGTCCCGTTCATTATATGGATCTTTCCGTTTCGGCACTTATTGCCCATGCTTTGCAGCGTGGAGAAGGCGTACTAGCTGCCAATGGTGCATTAAGCGTAACAACAGGTAAGCGTAGTGGACGTTCTCCTAAAGATAAATTTATTGTTAAGACGGCTGAGGTAGCGGATAAAATAGCATGGGGGCCTATCCATCAAGCTATAGAAGCAAGTGTTTTTCAAAACTTGTGGGAACGTGCAATGGCTTACCTTGCTACCATAGATCGTTTTGCAGCACATTTGCAGCTGGTTACATACTTTCCCTATAGTTTACCTATTACCATTATTAGTGAGTATGCGTGGCATACTTTATTTGCTTGTCAACTATTCGTTCGACCTCAAAATAAGCAGCTACAGGATAGTAATTCAATGTGGACTATTGTAAGTTTACCTGGGCTACTTACAGATCCAGATCGCGATGGGGTAGCCAGTGATGCGGCTTTGCTTATTCACTTGACGGCGCGTAAGGTATTGCTATGTGGGCACCGTTATGCTGGTGAAATCAAAAAAGCCATGTTTTCCGTATTAAGTTATCTATTACCCGAGCAAGCTGTTTTACCTATGCATTGTGCGGCTAATGTAGGGGAAGGGGGAGATGTAGCTTTGTTTTTTGGGTTATCTGGAACAGGGAAAACGGCTTTATCTTCGGATGCTACGCGTTATTTAATAGGAGATGATGAGCATGGATGGAGTAACCAAGCTGTATTTAATTGCGAAGGGGGCTGTTATGCTAAATGCTTTAATTTGTCTTTAGATCAGGAGCCTGTCATTGGGCAAGCCATTCGTTATGGCAGTATCATGGAAAATGTACAATTGGATCCCAATACTTTAGAACCTAATTATGGGGATGCTACATTAACCCAAAATAGCCGAGCAGCTTATCCAATTGATTTCGTTACGCAACGGCTGCATGCACAATGGATCAATCGTTCCCCAGAATCTATTATATTTTTGACTTGTGATCTTTATGGGGTATTACCGCCTGTAGCCCGTTTAACGGAAGAACAAGCAGCTTATTATTTTTTAAGCGGTTATACAGCCTTGGTAGGTAGTACAGAAGTAGGGCAAAAACAGCGCATTCAAGCTACTTTTAGTAGCTGTTTTGGCGCTCCTTTTTTGATTAGGCCTGTAGAAACATACCTCCATTTATTTAGGGAACGCCTAAAGGAAAGTGGTGCAACGGTTTATTTGGTTAATACAGGATGGACAGCTGGTAGCTATGGTGCAGGGGGATATCGATTCCCTATTGAACTTACGCGTACCCTTATCCAGGCTATTGTAAGTGGTCTACTAAAAGAAGTCACTTATGACTGCTTGCCAGGCTTTAACTTGGCTATCCCTACCGCTTTACCAGCCATTGATTCAGCTATATTGGATCCTAGAAAGAATTGGCAAGATAAGCTGCTTTATCAAGCTAAAGCCAAAGCGCTCATTACACGCTTTTGGGAAAATGCAGCACGCTTTCATCTTGAAGCTGCTGTACAAGCAGCAGCTCCTACTCTCCTCCATTAGCCTGTAGTCTATCAATACACGCTAAACGTTTCATTTGTATTGCCAGATCTAAAGGAGCTCGTCCATCCTTATCTCTCTGGTTTACATTGGCCCCTCCTTTAATTAAAGCCGTGAGACAATCTAGTTTGCCTTCTTGTGCTGCCAGATGTAAAGGAGCCGCTCCATCTTTATCTTTTAGGTTTACATCAGCCCCTCCTTTAATTAAAGCCGTGAGACAATCTAGCTTGCCTTCATATGCTGCCTCATGTAAAGAAGGAGTTTGTTCTATTTGCTTATTAAAGCTACAAATAAGCATAAAAATATACCCCAAAAATAATATCCTATGGGCCTTTCAAATAAAAACAGTGCGTGAACGGAACATGAGATGATTGTTTAATTGTTTGGACGATAAAATAAATAAAATAAACCTATTCATTTACTAGTACAATAGTGATAACACTAAACATGTTAATAATTTCATACTTTGTATTATGTTGCTTAATGCTTTTTATATATTTATTTCTCTACTAATACTATTTTATATAATTATTTTAAACTTATACAAAATCATACGTTATATACAATTGGAAATATTGCTTATATAAATGCATCTGGTTTTGATCGTAGTTTACATAGCGTCTATGGATGTGCTCCAAGGGAAAAGAAGCTGCAAGCAAGTAGGACAAACCAATTTTTGGGCTTATTGGCTCTCTTAGTAGATAAAGAAAAAGATTATATTTGTATAAAAGCTTTGGTATAGTATAGCGATGCTAAGTTACCAGAAGAAAAACAAGAAGAATGGAAATCATTGGGTACAAAAAAAGTGGGGTTTGACCCAGTTTCTACTAGAGCGAAACTATTTTTGAGTGTATCGGTTGGATTTGGTACAAAATACAATGTACCTAATTTTCGTCATGTATAAATTTATCTGTTCAAATGTCCTTTGTAGAAGATAGCCTTTCAGCTAATGCATCCCATCATATGTTTAAAGCCGTTGTTTCCCATGCTTATGCCTACGGCTTTATCTATCCATCTAGTGCTATTTATGAAGGATTACAGGCTACTTATGATTATGGTCCCTATGGGACAGCCTTGAAGCGGAATGTTCAGGAATTCTGGTGGAAAAGTATGACCCAGTTGCAGGAAAATATAGTTGGCATTGATGCTGCTATTATGATGCATCCTACTACTTGGAAAGCTTCTGGTCATTTAGATGGATTCACGGACCCAATGGTTGATAACAAGGATTCCCAAAAACGCTACCGGGTAGATTGGTTGATAGAGGCGCATGCCGCTCAGCTGGTTAGTCAGGGTCAACCTACGCAAGCAAAGAAGCTGCTAGAAGCAATGGGAAATTACTTAGCATTAGGTGATTTAGCTGGCATAGATGCATTGATGCAAGAATTTGCAATTGTATGTCCGCTTGCAAAAACGGCCAATTGGACAGCCGTACGTCAATTTAATTTAATGTTTGCCACCCAGGTTGGGGCGCAAGAAGATGCTACAACGTTGTATTTACGGCCGGAAACAGCACAAGGAATCTTTGTTAATTTTTTGAATGTACAAAAATCAGCCCGTATGCAAATTCCTTTTGGCATTGCACAAATAGGGAAAGCTTTCCGGAATGAAATTGTAGCGCGTCAGTTTATTTTCCGCATGCGTGAATTTGAGCAAATGGAAATGCAATTTTTTGTTCCACCTGGAACAGAACAAACATGGTTTGATTATTGGCAAGCAAGACGGAAGGTTTGGTATAATGTCTTAGGTATCTCTGACGATAAATTGCGCTTTCACCCACATCAGCAACTAGCTCATTATGCAACCGCTGCGGTGGATATCGAATATGCCTTTCCATTTGGATCTAAGGAAGTAGAAGGGATCCATTCTAGAACAGATTTTGATCTAAGGAATCATGCCCATTATGCCAGAAAAAAGATAGAATATTTTGATCCTGAGCTAAATAAAAGTTATATACCTTATGTTATAGAAACATCAGTAGGTCTTGATCGACTGATATTAATGCTGTTAAGTAATGCTTTCACACAGGAAAAAGAGACAACAGATGGCTGTAAGGCAAGAACTTATTTAAAATTCCCACCTCCGTTAGCTCCTATTAAAGCAGCTGTCTTACCCTTAGTAAAGAAGGATGGCCTAGAAACGAAAGCTTTAAAATTATGGAATCACTTGAAATGTGACTTTGCAGTTGGATATGAAGCTACGCAATCCATTGGTAGGCGGTATACGAGGCAAGATCTTATCGGAACACCTTACTGTATTACAGTTGATTATCAAACGTTAGAAGATGATACCGTTACCATACGGGCAAGGGATTCTAGGGAACAGCATCGTATGGATGCTGCTGCGGTAGCTGATTTTTTGCACAATAAAACCAGTATTAAATCATTATTATTGCAGTTGTAAGCTTTTCATTGGTTTGATTTATTATTAATATAGTAGTATCATTGTAAACATTTAGAGGGGGATTAGCTCAGCTGGCTAGAGCGTCTCGATGGCATCGAGAAGGTCGGGGGTTCGACTCCCCCATTCTCCACTATATATATAGGTTCTCGTAGTAAGGCAGGATGGGTATGCCATCTGCATGAAGCTATTGTTTCCATTTGAATGTTATGTTTAGGCGTTTGTTACTTTGGTGTATTATTGCTTGGTTAATGCCGCTTACAGCTTGTGTGGAGGTTAAAACACCAGAAGGAGGGCCGCCTGACCAAACGCCCCCTAAGCTTATTCGGTCTTTTCCAGGAGAAGGTGCTTTAAACTTTAAGGGTCCTAAGTTGCGCTTTACTTTTGATAAAAAGATTGCAGTAGAGCATGTATATAAGAATTTGATTGTGATGCCTACATTGGATAAGCCTAACAATAAGCCTCCTTATAGCTATGCTGTCAAGGGGAAGACCTTAGAACTTAAGCTTCATGCACCTTTAAAAGCAGATACAACGTATGCTTTTCATTTGCATAATGTAGTGAAAGATAGGCATGAAGGGACTAAACCCAAACCATTGCATGCATCCGTAACCTTTAGCACGGGTGCTTTTATAGATTCTATTACTGCTAAAGGGCAGGTTAAAGCATTATTAACGAATAAACCAGTAGAAAATGTAAATGTCTATTTCTATAATGCAGAACGAGATCCTAAGGAGTGGCAAAAAGGAAAGAAAGATCCAGGTTATGATAAAGAAAAGTGTATACCAGATTATTATACTGAAACAGATAAAGATGGCTACTTTACCCTTAACCATATACGTTTGGGTCGTTATTATTTACGTGCGGTTACAGGGTCGGTTAATAATTATCAAATAGATTGCGAAAAAGAAAAATATGGATTTTTGAAAGATCCAATTGATTTAAATAATTCACAGGAAGCTATTGTAGTTCCGCTTATAGAATCAGATGTGCGTGATTTGAAGCATATACGCGTTGTTCCACAAAAGGGATTTTGTGAAATAATTTTTAATAAAGCTATAACAAAGTACCAGCTTCTACCATTGCAAACCATGCTAGTTAAAAAGGAGCGTCCATTGTATAGCCTTATTTCAGAAAAATCACCTGAAACCATTATAGTATTTAATACGTTGCATTGCTTAGCAGGCGAACCTTTTCCTATTAAAATAGTTGTTGAAGATGCGTTACATACGCTATTAGAGGAGGAAATATCCCTCTATTTTAAGGAAGGTACCTTGGATAAAAAAGATTTATTCTGTAGTGTAGCGCCGCGCTTACTGCCTTCTATATTGCCTGCGTTTACAGAGTCGATTACCTTCAACAAGCCAATACAAACGTTTGATCGAACATTGGTTTATTTTGAATGTAAGGATCAGTATAAAATTCCACTTAAGGAGGAAGAGCTAGTGTGGAATACAGATAAAAGCAAGCTTACGATAAAGAAAAATTTCTCAGAAGAAGAAATGTTAAAATGTATCGTTCCTACTAAAGAAACGGACAATAAAAGTAAAATTGCATCAAGGATCGTTACACTTCAGTTGGAAGCGGGTAGTTGTATTGCATTTGATCATACCAAAAATAAAAAAATAAGTTTAGAATATCCATTTAGGCAAGCAGAAGAAACAGGTACGATTGCAGGTAGTGTAACTACTGCGTTCCCTCATTTTATTATTGAATTGGTCCATTCTGAGAGTGGTCAGGTTTTAGATTCTATTCGGGATAAGAAAGAATATAAATTTACCTTGGTACCGCCTGGTGTGTATAACGTACGTGTTCGGGTACTGAATGCAGGAGAAACGGAATGGTCCCCTGGTGATATTCGTAAAAATATTGAGCCTAATCCTGTGACTTTTTATGATTCAGCTATTACCGTTATAGAAAAATGGGACTTACAAGGTATTGATTTAAAATGCTAGGATTAGCAGTCATTTTTGCTTTAGTTGGTTACAGATGATTCATATTTATACGGATGGTTCTTCTAGGGGCAATCCAGGGCCTGGTGGGTATGGTGTTATCCTGAAATATGGCCATTATACAAAAGAATTATCGCAAGGATATAGAAGAACAACCAATAACCGCATGGAATTATTGGGCGTGATCATAGGATTAGAGGCTTTGAAAGCGGATGGACAAGAGGTGACCATCTATTGTGATTCTAAGTATGTGTTGCAACCAGTTGAAAAAGGATGGCTTCAAGTTTGGCTAAAAAAAGACTTTAAAGGGAAAAAAAACGCAGATTTATGGAAACGTTTTTGGTTGGTATATCAAAAACATCGTGTGCGTTTATGCTGGTTAAAGGGGCATTCAGGCCATCAAGAAAATGAGCGCTGTGACACGTTAGCTTTGGCTAGTAGTTACCAGAATCTCTTGATAGATGCCTATTATGAAAATAGGCAATGAAAATACGCACCTCCCACTGCAGAGGAAAGCCCGATCAAAGCAGTAAAACCAGTTAGTCTAGGGAAGCTTTTAGAGCCTTTACTATTAGGCAGAGGCTTGTATGGCTTATAAAGCATGTTTTATTTTCTTTTTGGGCTCTTTTCTAATGGAAATTTTTTTAGCATGCCCTGGTCTGCAAGACTAAAATAGGTATTATCTGTAAATATGATATGATCTATAATATCCACATCTAGCAGTTTACCAGCTTCTAAAAGACGTTGGGTTAATTGAATATCTGTAATGCTGGGCATAGGATTCCCAGAGGGGTGGTTATGTGCTAATATTAGGGAAGCCGCTTGATGTTCCAATACCAACTTAAAGATAAGCTTAGGATCTACTATTGTTGCGTTCATACCACCGCTGCTAATCTTGATTTTTTTGATCAGATAGTTAGCTCTATTAAGCAGCAGAATCCAGCATTCTTCTGCAAGTTTATCGGTTAGATCTGGTTGCAGCAGCGTATAGGCTTGTAGGGAATTGCTTACAATGCTCTTTTTATGGTTGGTTGTAGGAATACGTCTACGTGTTAATTCCATGGCACAAACAATAGTAATTGCTTTAGCTTCTCCGATGCCTTTAAAGCGTTGAAGCTCCTGTACAGAACGCTTGGCTAACTCATGCAAACTATTGCCATTGGCTTTAAGGATATGCTGTGCCAATAAGATTACATTCATATGGCGTGTACCAGACCCTATGAGCACCGCTAGAAGCTCTGCATCGGTTAAAGAGGCGATTCCCTTTTGCAGTAGCTTTTCTCTTGGTCGATCTGCCATGGCCCAATCTTGGACTCTAAGTGAAACCGTTGTGCTGATGTTCATATGCCATGCTGTTTCCATTAAAAGCATTTACGCTGTTAACGCTATAGTAAGATGCAGTCCTACCTTATGAAGATGCTGCTATTAAGCTATTTATATGTTTGGCAAGCTGAGCTTTACTATGGGCACTTTTGTTTTTATGGATGATGTTGCTTGCTGCAAGCTTATCCAACATAGAAGAAACCTTAGGCAATAACTGTAGCGCAGCTGTCTTATCCGTAAGATGCTTAACCTTCTTCATAAAGGTTCTACATGTTTTTAACTGGTAACGGTTGCGCAGGTATTTTGCATGGTTTGATCTAATTCTTTTTTTAGCTGATAGATGATTTGCCATATAGTATAATAATTGAAATGTATTTTATTTAGCCCTATAAAAAAACATACCCCTTTGTGTCAATTTCCCTTAAATAAGCCCCTCAATAGCAAGGTAGTATTTTTTACAGCTTTATTCAATATCTTACCTCTTAGAAGAGTTTTTTACCCTATAAATTTAGTGTTTTTTTTGTATAAATCAGTAATATTATTAGCATAAATTTGGAGCAAGTATACTATATATTCTGTAAGTCAAACGCATATGTGGGTACTAGAAAGTTATTATTTTACCGGTTATGACGCTATAGGGTATGCTATAGGTAGGGAAGTTTCGCTTTTGAGATACCTATTTTGGGGAAAATTAAGAGGCGGCCTAAGCAGGACAGAGGCAAGTTAACGTTTGATTAGTATGGTTGCATTAATTTTTTTGAAAAAGCTGTGTGGGTTAGGTATTCTTTTTCTTATAGCTGTTTCACCTACTTGGGCTTGGGGATTTTTTGCGCATAAGCAGATTAATCGTTATGCTATTACTACGTTGCCACCGGCTATGTTTTCGTTTTATAAAGCCCATTTAGTTTATTTAACGGAAAAGGCAGTTAACCCAGATAAGCGTAGGTATACCATACAAGAGGAGGCGAGCAATCACTTTATAGATCTTGAATATTATGTTTGGGCAGCCAAACAAAAGATAACCTTTAAGCAAGCTGTTGCACAATATGGTATGGCAGCATTAATACGGCATGGTCAACTCCCTTGGGCTATTGTAAAGACTTATACAAAGTTAGTGAAGGCTTTTAAGGACAAGGATTTGCCTAACATTTTGAAATATTCAGCAGATTTAGGTCATTACGTGGCAGATGCACATGTTCCTTTGCATACGACAGAACAGTATGATGGGCAGATGACCCATCAGGAAGGGATTCATGCTTTATGGGAAACACAACTTCCCCTTTTATTTTTTGATACCTATACCCTTTGGATAGGACAAGCGCATGATATACAGGATCCTTTGTTACATATTTGGACCATTATAGGAGCATCCCATGCTTTGGTTCCTACGGTATTGGCCGTGGAGCGACAGCTAGCTACCCGCTATCCTGCTTGGCTGAAATATAGTTTTCAACAAGAAGGCAGTGTGCTAAAAAAGAAATACTCGATTGAATTTGCTACGCTTTATCATCAGTCGCTGCAAGGACAAGTTGAGGCACGCTTATGTCAATCTGTTAGAGCGGTAGGTAGCTTTTGGTTTTCTGCTTGGCTTAAGGCAGGCGCGCCTACTTTGGAAGTGCCTCCTGCCGGAATCGAACCAGCAACCTACTGATTACAAATCAGTTGCTCTACCAGTTGAGCTAAGGAGGCAATACGGTTTTTGCTTGTAAGTGAATAACCTAAGGTTCTATAGGTATTTTTTTGCCTTGTTAAGTTAACCTTTATACCCACCTTTTGCACCTACCCTTTGTACCCGTTGAAGGTATACGTATTACCTTAGTTCTTTAATACGAGCTGCTTTGCCTTGCTTGTTGCGAAGGTAATAAATCCTTGCTCTGCGTACACGGCCTCTTCTTTTTAACTCTATTTTTTCAATAGTAGGGGAGTTCAATGGGAAAATACGTTCTACACCAATTTCTTTAGAGACCTTTCGTAAAGTGAAAGTTTCCCCACTGGTATTGGGGTTCCTTCGTTGGATAACTACCCCTTGAAATTGTTGAATACGAACTTTGTTGCCTTCCTGTATTTTTACATGCACATTAAGTGTGTCGCCTGCCTTAAAAGAAGGGAAGCTTTGTGCAGGCTGTGGACAGCATACGCTTTCAACATATCTTATTAGGTTATGCATAATTGCTTTTAGTTTGCGTTAAGTGCTTTTACCATTAATGTCTTGTTGTAAAGATAATATTATTTTTTTAATTCCGTAACTTGTATCTTGTATAGGTAAACATTTACGTTCTAAAAACCACGTCATTCACTTACGCTTTCTTTATATCATACCTACGTTTTTAATGAAAAACATTCGAAATTTTTGCATTATTGCCCATATTGATCATGGCAAGAGTACTTTAGCAGATCGTCTATTAGAATGGACTGGGACCATTGATCCACGTGATCAAAAAGATCAAATATTGGATAATATGGATTTAGAGCGGGAACGGGGTATTACCATTAAGAGCCATGCCATTCAGATGGTTTATCTATATGAGGAACAAAATTATCTACTCAATCTAATTGATACGCCTGGGCATGTAGATTTTACCTACGAAGTTTCACGTTCTATTGCAGCTTGTGAAGGGGCTTTGTTGGTAGTGGATGCTTCGCAAGGCATAGAGGCACAAACTATTTCGAATCTTTATTTAGCATTAGCCCAGGATCTTACCATTATTCCTGTGTTAAACAAGATTGATTTGCCTGGGGCTATGCCTGAAGAGGTAAAGGATCAAATAGTAGAACTAATAGGATGTGCACATGATAGTATTATTTCTGTTAGTGCTAAGCAGGGCATAGGGATTGATGCCTTACTGCAAGCAGTGGTAACCCGTATACCTTCTCCGCAAGGGAACAACCAAACGCCCTTACAGGCTATGATTTTTGATTCTGTATATAATACTTTTCGTGGGGTAGAGGTTTATTTGCGCATTTTTAATGGTATGATCAAGCCTGGAGATCTGGTTAAATGTATCAGCACAGACCATACTTATAAGGTAGAAGAAGTAGGAATTTTAAAATTACAGCAATTACCCAGACCGTTGCTACAGGCAGGCGATGTAGGCTATATGATAGCTGGGATAAAAAATGCCAGTGAGGTAAAGGTAGGTGATACCATTACACATATGGATAAAACGGGGCAGCCACTTGCTGCTATGCTACAAGGCTTTGTAGCGGTAAAGCCTATGGTATTTGCCGGTATTTATCCTGTAGATACAAGCGAATATGAAGCACTACGAGATGCTATGGAAAAGCTGAAGCTCAATGATGCTGCATTGGTTTGGGAACCAGAAACTTCTATTGCATTAGGGTTTGGTTTTAGGTGCGGATTTTTGGGGATGCTTCATATGGAGATTATTCAAGAGAGGCTTGAGCAAGAGTTTAATATTACCATTATTACCACAGTCCCTTCTGTACAATTTCATGTTATAGATAAAAAAGGGCAACTATTACTTGTGCAATCTCCTGCAGATATGCCAGATCCCAATGATATAGGGCATATTGAAGAGCCAGTAATGCGGACTCAAATTATTACCAAATCCACGTTTGTAGGAGGTATTATAAAACTTTGTATGGATAGAAGGGGTGTGTTTAATAATCAGGTTTACCTTACAGCAGATCGAGTGGAGCTTACCTTTGAGCTGCCTTTAGTGGAAATAGTATTTGATTTTTTTGATAAGCTTAAAACCATTTCACGGGGATATGCCTCATTAGATTATGAGTTATGTAAATTTGCTGCTGCAGATCTTGTGAAATTAGATATATTATTGCACAATGAAAAAGTAGATGCTTTGTCGGCTATTGTACATAAGTCGAATGCTTATGAGCGTGGGAAAACCTTATGCAGGAAACTTAAAGATATTATCCCTAGGCATATGTTTGAAGTTAGTATTCAAGCAGCTATTGGTACAAAAATAATGGCTAGGGAAACGGTAAAAGCATTGCGTAAAAATGTGATTGCTAAATGTTATGGGGGTGATATTTCACGAAAGCGAAAGCTTTTAGAAAAACAAAAAAAAGGAAAGAAAAGAATGCGCCAGGTGGGCGCTGTGGAGATTCCACAAGAGGCCTTTATGGCTGTACTTAGCTTAGATTAGCTTAAAACGCAATTCTTTTTTAAAAATTGCCCTCCAAAGACAGTAGCCAATAGGATAGCTATGCAGTAACCTGAAAGGAAGCTGCTTTTTTGTAGGACTAATTATTACATTTGAAATCAATAATAAAGAATAAATAATCGTGTTACACTGTTTAGCACCTTATAAAGCTCCATACTATTATATGGTGATATGCTGGGTTATTAAATGCATAGAGCTTGCTATTAAAAGCTGAATTTAGTATCCTTGCTTTTAGCTTTTAGTTAAAAATTTGTTGTTCCATTTAATTTTTATGGCGTTATGTCTATTGCAACTTGTAATAAAATTATTAGGTCTTCGTTAAAATATATACGATGCGCTTCGAATTTTCACCGAATAACAGCTATACTTTCTGCTATTGCTTTATTAGCTGTATGCACACAGATTTCCGTACCATTAAAGCCAGTCCCAGTCACCATGCAGTCATTTGCCGTGTTATTTATAGGGATTTTTTACAGTAAATGTCATGCATACAGTGCCGTAATTGTTTATCTTCTAATAGGGATGATGGGAATCCCTGTATTTGCAAATTTTGGCTCTGGTATATCGTATATAATGGGCCCAACGGGTGGATTCCTTATAGGCTTTTTAGTTGCACTTTATCCTATGTCTTGGTATAAAACGTATCTATCCGATATTATTACTGTTCATTCGGTCTTATTGCTTTGCTTGCTGGGTAGTTTGGCCATTTTTGGCTGTGGCTATTTATGGCTTATACAATACATAAATGCTTATAAAGCCTTTCACTTAGGTATAAAGCCATTTATAGTTGGCGAGATAGCCAAATGGGTGTTTTTAATGGTCATAGCAAGAATAAAGAAAATCAGTATTTAATTATTTAAATAAGGAAATCTTATGAACATAAGGCGATCTTATTAGCTGAAAGGTCCTGTTTAAAAAGCACTTAGGTAAAGGGAATGTGTGGTTCTTTCTTTTAAGTGCTTGTTGATTAAGCAAAAAATGTACAATACATTACTTTTATTAAAAAACTTTTGAAGTATGCTTATAGGCAAGCTTTTTCCCTAAAAACTAAATCGTAGAAAGGGGTACAAGTTGGTTTGGTGTGCAGTTGTGTATATATGGTTGTGGTTATTGATCTAAATAGGGATAGTTCATCAGAAGAGGACTTTGATCGTGGCTGGTTGTCGTGCTTTGTATACCCCCGTATCACTGCGCGAATATCTAGATAAAAGTCGTCTGTTTGCATTACATGTCGTAATGCATTGGCTTGTTACATTATCTGATCCAATATGCCCTGGAGAAGTATCAAAAAGATAAGTCTGATGCTTTTAGACAAGATGTTAAGCAATTAGCAAAAGTATTATCGGGTTGAGATTTTGGATTTGGATCTGAATGTAGACATAAATCTGGATGCATCATAGGAGCTGATACAGGAGGCCTTGCATTGGATTGTGATTTTATAGCAAACTTTACTTATCTGAACAATCCCCCTATCTTGCCATGAAAG